>JALZES010000080.1 GCA_030861915.1 Thermoproteota archaeon | reverse complement strand
ATGTTAATGAGTATCATCCAGTTATTTATTATACTGAGAATAGTAAAGCATTCTAGAAATGATACTTTCAAGGCGGAAGAAAACTTTCTACGCGCTTTTGTCTGCTGGTGTAGCGTTTATACTCGTTGGTGCAGTATCTGCCTTTTATAATAGTATCCCAGTTGAGGTACCGATAGGCAATTCCGTACAGCCAGGTAAAATCGACGTATTGACGCCCAACATGAATGTCGAAAACACAGCAAATGTCACAATAAAAGGCTCAGCATTTAGTATTGCTATTGCTGATCCAGATGGTAAAGTAATAAAGTCAGGAAATAATCTTTCTGATTTTCATTATATTGTTGTTGCCAAAAAAGAGGGAGAACATACAATTACAATCAGAAATACTGGTAATTCTCAACTCTATATAGAAGGTAGCGCATATACCAAGGGCAACCCGATTGCTTTCAGCGGACAGATAATGTTAATTGTGACAGGAGTAATTGTCACAGGATTGAGTCTAAGGATAAAAAGTAGATAGCTAATGAAATCTACCTCTTTTATAAGAGCCTAAAATCTTGATAAACAATGTTTTCTTCTCTAAGGCCCTGATTAGCTCTTTTACTTCTTTATCGTGGCCGTGTCCTTCAAAGTCCACGTAAAAATTGTATTCCCACGGTACCTCTTTTGTAGGACGTGACTCTATTTTGGTAAGATTAATCCTCCTCTTCGCAAATTCTTCTAAGATGCTATAAAGTGCTCCGGGGATGTGTCTGACAGAAAATATGATCGATGTTCCATCATGCCCTGTAGGCTTGGGCGCGTGCGCTTTTGACAAAACAAGAAATCTTGTATAATTATTTTTTTTATCTTCAATACTCTCTTCTAGAATTTTCATTCCATAGAGATTTGCAGCACGCTTGCTCGCAATAGCTGCAGCCTCCATCATTTTTTCTTGCTTTATCAATTTTACTGCGCCAGCAGTATCATAGGTTGGGACCGGTTCGAGACTTTTCTTCTGCAAGTATATTCTGCACTGTGCGAGAGCCTGGGGATGGGAGTATACACACCTGATGTTTGATTCATCAATACCTGGATTAACTATAAGACAATGTCGAATCCTTTGGTGTATTTCACCGTACACCACCATGCTCGTGTTAAAAAGTAGGTCATAGGTCTCATTGATACTCCCCTCGATAGAATTTTCAATTGGGACTACTGCAAAGTCAGCTTTACCTGATTCTAGGATTTCAAATACACTTTGAAAGGATTTTGCAGGAAGGAGCTTAGCTCTAGGAAAGTAATCCAACGCTGCCATCTCTCCGTAAGCACCGGGTTCGCCCTGAAATGCAACCCTCTGTGTCGCCATATTGATATGGACTTACTTGTTTCCTGTCTTATGGATTATCCGAAAAGTTTCTTTACCATAATCATTCGTCAACTTTCTTTCTTCATATAAGCCACATTCAATGCACTTTATTGTATTGTTATTCACACGTACAGTGTCTCCTCCGCAGTTAAAACATAAAGTATACAGTACGCCAAATTCTTTTTCGTCTATCACAATATGAATGGTTGAATTCAATAAACTGACTACTCGGCCTCTAATAATGTCACCAACCCTGAAGACAGCCCTTCCTCCCCTTCGATCTCCTCTTTCGCGTCCCCATCCTCCACCGCTACTACCGCCACTGCTACTGATTCTAGCAGATGTGATCGCAGAAAATCCTGAGGACGATTTCTTATCGTTTACGAACAGTATCCTAATTGATAGCATACTCCCAAACAACATTTCCACAAATCCAACCAAAACATCCCCAATCTTTGGTAACATAGGAGAGTTTTTTCGATCAATCCTAACCGTTCTTGTTCTAAAATCGTAGACCTTGGTTCCCATCGTAGTTGAACGGATCGAACCATTATCAATATACGTATTCTTTCCGCTCTCAAATTCTTCAATATAAGCTAGGTGCTCACCTGGAAGAATAGGAGTGCTCATAAACCGCTCCTGCTGTCTTTTCTCGAGGCTCATTAAATTTTACTGTTCTCGTATCTGGCCTTTAAAGTTATAATTGTTACAGTATAAGCCGTTGCCAATGCCCGATGACTAGAGAACCATAATGCAGTAGGCAACTATGCTTTTTTCTAGAAAAACCTTCGAACGCAATAGTTTTCTTTAGTAAGACACATTTACTCGTGTCATTGTGTATGAATTAGTCCAGGATTCCTAGTAGCTCCAGCGAGCTTGCCTACCAAGAAACTAAATATTGCCCTATCGTTTAATACTATTGTTTTAATATGGAAATCTTAGAGGACAGCATACTAGCAAAATATCTCTTTGAGAGATACTCTTCAAATCCAAAAAACTGGAATTTCATCATATCAACAAGTTCCCATCGAGACGGTTTTTTTGATGCAACAGTGTCAAGTACGGATGAGGTTTGGCAACTTAAAATTGATTCTATTTACAAGCCTCTCCCGATGGTTCTTGGGACAAAGGTAGATATAGATTCCACTAAAATCGAAAGAAGACTCAGTAGGGGCGTCGCTCCCTTTGGCTACAGGAAACTTGATCCATCGATAATGGTTAATTTGCTAAAGGATCTATCCGAAGAGCAACATATAAACGCCACTTCCAAAGAAGCACAACTTAACACTCAATTCAACTCTATTCTTGGCTCTCTGGAAACTGTCAAGCCAGCAGCCGGGAAAAGTTACGCATACGGTCCATTTGTATACACAGAACAAAACCTGGCTGGTCCTAACGAAAACCAAAAACAGGTTGCCGAAACATTGGCATCCAAACTACGCGATGACTTGAGAAAAAGATATTCAAGCTATGGGTAGAAAAAAACAAGATAAAACCTAACGAACGTGTAGAATGGCGCGGAAACTCTAATTGTGTAGTAGACCTTTGAAGTGTACCTTGAAAGCAGGTTTTGAGAGCTCCAAGAATAGAAAACAGATACTAGAAAATAAGGGGTAATGTGGCGCAATAATATTATTGCCATAGTGGCAATTTCATTTACTGTAGTCGGGGCGCTATGGGGAATCGGGAACTTAATAAATGCTCCTGAGGAATCAGATGTAAGAAATGTAGAAGGTGTCTTGTTAATAGCCGAAAATGACGTCTTTAATAAGACAAACCCAGATATTCATGCTAATGTCGATATCCCGAAGAAAATCCTAATATTAAATAAGGATTTTAGGAGACATGACTTCATTGTGGACGAGCTAAACATTAACACTGCCTACTTATCGACTGAGCAGTCATTTACCACCGCAATAGCATCTAGAGTTCCCGGGTCATTTGAATACTATTGCTCCTTGCACCCAGACACAATGCGTGGCAGGATATTTATCGATAATAACTAATATACAAAATCAAGGGGCATTGCGGAAAACTATTGGGCGATATTAAAGCTCTAAGTTGTTGGCAACGGTGCCTTTATGCCGTCATCATTATGATTAATAGAAA
This sequence comes from Thermoproteota archaeon, assembly GCA_030861915.1. Lineage (GTDB taxonomy): Archaea > Thermoproteota > Nitrososphaeria > Nitrososphaerales > Nitrososphaeraceae > TH5893. The sequence continues at coordinate 11,667 of JALZES010000080.1, read as the reverse complement.
TTAGCAAATTTTTCACGAGCTGTTCTACCCGTATTGTTGTATGCATAATGTTTAAAGCCTCATTAGAGAATGGCTTGGAATGGCTACGATGTTTATATATAACTAAGGGCGTTGTAGACCCATCAAGAGAGTCTCTTCTTATTCTCTTTTGGCAAAATTAAAAAAATACCGAAGAATTAGTGGTTTCGTGTAAACACACGGAACTATTATTCAGAGTTCTACTTGCTTAGTTTATCTTGCTTTGCTTCCTTTTCCAAAGCTTGTCTTAACATCTGCAAGTGTCTTTGCCTATCCTGCTTGATTTGGTTCCACATGTCCACCAAATCCGATCTGTTCGCATTTTGAGCATCTTGTATGTATGTGTGAATCGTGTCATACAAGAAGTCTGCATCTCTTCCAAGTGCTGCAAGGATGTTATACGTAGTATTCTCTAGCTTAGTTGTGTCACTTTTGGACATGGGAAGGGTAGCGCAAACAAACTAAAAAAGGGTTGTATGGGCATAGCCAAGTCACAATGACCATCAATTGAGATGCGGGGGGCTTGGTACCCGCTTATTGCGACTGTGGAAAAGGAAATAACTGCTCAAACCGCTTTTTTTATTAAATCCTAACGTATTTCTTTGCTTCTCTAATCGCTGGTAACGATACCGAGGGTCTGGCTGGCAGTTAATAATATATATGATTCAACTGACATCTAACTATTATCTGAATGTCCGAAGGTAGTGGCAAATACAGTTCTAAGGATGATTCTGAACACGGTAACCGCTACAGTGATCCCGAGGGCAACTCGATAATCTACCGATATGAACTCAAGTTAATAGATTCGATCAAAGTAAAGTCGAGAACCCAAGAAACTATCTCTCGACGATTAGGCCTTAATGTTTGCATTGTTTGCGAGTTAATCGATGGATTGCTACTAAAGGGACACATCGAACAAAATAGAAAACGTAAACTTTTTTTCTGGCATAGGGATCTATTTTCAGCCACCTTGGAAGGAATGGCCGTGCTAGAACGAGCCAAGAGAAATGATGGCAAGAATAGAAATTCCCTGAAAAAGATATTGTTTATGGTACATTCTCCTACGGCCTCTCGTCAACAGGGCTAGGTGATTGGATTGGGCGACCGGATCGTTAAGCATTTTTATTCAATAAACGACAAGAATCTTGTAAATGAAACTGAGTATATATAAAGCAATGATAAGTACCCATAGACACCCCGTGAGTAGAGGCCTGCATCTGGCAGGATTATGTCTTTATATTGCTGGCTTTATCCAACTTGCAGGTTTCTATCTTGGAAGTAATAGTCAGGATACTTCCTTACTCATATCGGGAATTGTACTTTTTCCAGTTGCAATCGGGCTGTTTGTAGCGGGTCATAAAATAGAAGGAAATTTAAAGGCGACGACGTTGGTCATAATCGCAAAGTACTTGCGGTCCAAAATGGTCTTCAAATGATGGTGAAGAGGTTCAGCCAATGTGAATTTCAATCTTCATCATCTTCATCATCTTCATCATCTTCATCATCTTCGAACTCGGCCTTACCAAACTCTTCTATTAAATCCTCGTCGTTATTAGGACTTTGGCTGTTCTCACTTTTGTCACTGCTCATCAAACAGCTCTATTATTATGACAGTCGATTAAAATATTGCGTCTACGCAATTGTCTACTTTTAAGTGAGCTTGAGTTTGCTTCAAAACTGAACATCCACTGCATCTAAACTAACGCGTTAGCCATCCTCCCTCAGGGCGTTCATGAGGGAGTTTCGAGGTCAGCTATATATACAGAAGCTCATCTCTTTTTAAGAGACTGCTCCGGTATACGTAGTATGGTTTCATGTAGGATGTGCGGTAAAAATTTGGACGGAGAGGATGCAGCTGATCATATGAAAAATCACGATAAACGTGGTGAGATCCCTCATATCAGGAGCGAATCTACCGAATACAATAAGAGAGATTGAGAATTGTCTTTCGGTAAACGAATTTCTCTCTTCTAAAAAACTATGCCATTAGCTTTTTTCACTACCACTTAGTCCATACCCGATCGCTATCTTGCACTTTCATAATAACCAAGAAAACAGTCATTTTATTGCTTTTTACTACGATTTTTATATCTATTCCTGCTAGCATTTATTATGAATACTGCTGCAGCCGGACACGCACCTGCACCCATACAGAATCAATTGAAAAAAGAAGCTCGTTATGGTTGTTCAATTTGTGGTTGCCCATTATTAGAATTTGTGCAAATCAATCCCTCGGGAATAAGTGGAGTATTTCTTCCCGAAAATATGATAGCAATTTGTCCTAACCATAGTTTAAAATTTAGCAAAAATGAGCTGTCCGGTTCCGAGCTATCTCAGTTCAAAACGAATCCTTATAATAAAATTAAAGGAAACAATTCTTTTGATGTAACCTCCCCGGATTTGACTGTGAATTTAGCCAAAACACGGTTTATTAACACAAGCAGGATCCTATCAGTCGATGATTTCGATCTGATTACGATCAAAAAAGAAATGAACCAGTACTTGGTTCTGGATATCAACTTCTTTGATGCCCAGAATAACCTAATTGCCGTAATATCTGAAAACTCTTGGACTTCAGAAAAGAGGCAAGTTTGGAACATTGATTATAACCCACGCCATCTCAAGATTCAAAACCAGACGAGAGGAATATTATTTGAGGCTAAAATTGAATCTGATGAAATTTTCGTCACGGCAGATATGTATTATAATGGATTCCCTGTAAACATTAGTAAAGAACAAATTTTATTCGGCGGCATAGAACAAGGCACTGAGTCAAGGGGTACAACTTTAAAGAATTATGAGACAGCGATAAGTCTTCAATCTGACAATTAAGTAATAAATCAAAGATTAACACCATAATTACTGTGGTTCCCTGCACCTATAGGCATCTCAGAGCATACAATTGCAATGTTGAAGCACGTTTATAGGTGATGACATTGTTAATGACAATAGTGGACATGACCAGTTGTTCTATCCACACAGAATTCTTTGATGATCTATGTCCTGGCTGTAAAGAGGAGTATTGTGAACTAAAGGGGATTGTTAGAGAAACCTCAGGGAAACAAGATATTACAGATGAATGCAAATCTAAACTCGACAAGAACAGTAACAGAAGTTACAAAGAATTCACCGAAGAACGTGCAAAAAGACTATATGGCGAGCTTTTCGTACAATATCTAAAAAAATCCTATAAAGAGGAAGAGGCGGCTGAAAGAGCTCGAGCAATTATTAGAAAACAATGTAGTTTGCGACGTATACCCTTTTGGTCATGGATTAATTAAGTTTTGAAACACATAACGTGTATATGGCATTGCCAGCTGAGACAAGTGCCACTATCCAGCCCATATATTTAATACATACAGATAAAACTCTCAGAGCAGAGCATGAAGAAGGTGGAGATAATTTTTTCACATGAGCGCCTCACAGAGGTAAATAATGTCCTTCATAATCATGGGGTTGGAGGAATGAATTTTCATAATATTAGGGGAAGAGGAAGCTCAAAAAGAGAGCCTATATCTCCTGGAAGAGGTATAGAAAGATATGTACCAGAATTTGCAATAAAAACCAAAACCGAAGTCGTCACATCGGATGAAACTGCCAGTAAGATAATTAAAAAGATTTTAGACGTTATGGGTACTGGGGCTAATAGAAGCGGTAAAATCTTTGTCTACGATGTCGCTGAAGTCTATGACCTCAAAAACAAAAAGACCGGAATTGCAGCTCTGTAGAAGTTACATTCTATGAACTAGGCATTGGGCTACTATTATGACGGCATAACAGAAATAGAATAAAAAGTCGGACTTATATCATGATAAGTATAATAGTTTTACTAGTCACCAAAAAGACGCTTGTGCTCTTCCATCATACATCTGTTGAAAACAACATCTATTCCGTTTTCCTTCGCTTTCTTTTCAGCTGCTTCATTATAGATGCCTGATTGCATCCATATTACTTTTAATCCCCTTTTCTTGATGGCATCGTCAACCGCCGCCAGCACATCTTCTGACCTTCTAAATACATCAACTATATCTATATCTTGGGGAATATCCATGACACTAGGATAAGATTTTCTTCCCAATATTTCTGATGCAGTTGGATTCACTGGAACCACGTCGAATCCACGTTCAATAAGGTATTTCGGTACGAAGTGGGCTGGCTTTCTCTCATCAGTTGACATTCCTATAATGGCAATATTTTTAAAATCATAAAAGCTTCTTATTTCCTTGTCTGTGTGTTTGTCTGTATTTGCTGGCAGAGCCATACTCGAGACTAGCATTTATTATATTTATCACTTTGAATAGATTTTAAACAGATGTCATCATGATTACCAGCGAGTCTGGAAATATCAGGCAAGAATCACAAAGAGCAGAACAAATTGGTAAATTTGATTATGCATATCGGGTATTGTGAGCCAACACTTGTACTTTTGTACAGGACATGAACTATTTTTGGAGACACAGGACAGCTTTGCTATGCGTGGGATTGAAAATGTGGCAGAATCAAAGACAAGTTCAAATAATAAAATCATTTATCTAAAGGCGAATAGTTATTGCCAAACATTGAACATGGCCAGGTTAGTTTTGACTTTAAGATAGAAGGTAAAAAGGAAAGGGCTACCTTTGACTACAGGTATAACGATAGTAATCAAAATCTAGATTACACAGAAATCAGATACACAAATCCAAAACTTCAGTCTCTGATAGAAAATAATACGAAAATGATGGAGAATATTGATTCGTTAATTAGAAACATAATAGAGAAAAAAAAATCCAATGAGCTTAAAAGGACTAAATAATTATTTGTTCTGTTCTGTTTATCGTGTGTACTCAAAACCTTTCAAGAGTAAAGTATGGTTAGCAAATATTCAGACTGTTACCACAAGGCCTTGCTACTGTTGTCCGACATCTCACTCCAAGCAAGCACCAGTCTTGGCCCCACCAAACTTTTCTAGGCTAATCGTCTGCATTTCGTCGTTATTTCCACACCATGTCCGATTGGGACTGTTACCGACTGTATATGTGGCTTGGCTCTGACATATTTGAGGAAAGATGTCATAGTCGGACGATAATCCTTAGGATACAATATGTTATCTGTGGCAATAACGCCTCCGACAGCTATCATAGGCAAAACCAGATCAAAATACTGTTTAAGATTTTCCTTGTCAGCATCCATAAACACAAAATCAAAATGTTCTTGATTTTTGAGGGTTCTTCTCGAAAGACCAGGAAGCTTCTCTAACGCAGCGCCTTCAATGATGCCAATCATATCAGATACCCCAGAAGCAGAGAAATTAAATGATGCTTTTTTTATTTTTTTGGGATCGTTTTCGATTGTTATGAGAGCTTTGCCAGGATCTAACATTACTCCTTTGTTAGAAACCATATTTTGCAAGAGTGCTTCTATTAACCACAATGAAGAGTAACCAGTGGATGTTCCTATTTCTAAGGCCCGTTTAGCTTTCATGGCCTTGAGAAATATATTAAAGAATAAACCTGTCTCATACGTAATTGCTAACATCATATTCTGTCGGGATACATCTACTTTTCCCATTCGTTCTAGCCTGGACCTTTTTTCTAACTTGGCTAGAACACCCCAAATGTTTAGAGCCATTCTTTAGTTAACTTTTTGCCAAACTTATTTAAAACCCGTATCCTGGATGTGGACCTACTCTTTCGAAGCGGTGAAGTGTTCCTAACAGTTTATGACAATACCTCTACAGATTGTCCTACAAGCGAGATTAAGAAATGCTGACTAGCATGAGTCTGAACCAGAGTTAGAAGGACCAATGCCTATCTTCCTCATGAGCATAACAAAATTTCTACAGCCAATGCTGAACTTTTAGGAAATCTTCTATTGGCTCTTTTTTAAGTAATTTGATAAGAGCAAGACCTTGAGGAACAGAAAGCATGGGCTTTTTGAAATGATTGTCTATAGATATCCGAGGACATGCGACCTGTATAAAAGCGTCGATTTGCCTAAAGACTTGAATTCGTTCCTCAGTAATTTCAGTAAGTGCAATCAATTGTACCTTCTTACCTAGTTTCTCTAATGTCCTTTTTAACTCAAGTGCTCTAATTTGGGCGAACTGTCCTTCCTTTAATCCAATAATAAGCCCGATTCTTTGTGCATCAAATGCCTTATAGATTGCTAATATAGCTTTCTTTTGGAGATTCCTGGCAAATTCAGTAACTTCCAAATACTCTTGGTAATACGGGTCTAGCATGTAAGTAGGTCTCTCAGTTGACATTGCAATGCCTGCCGAATGGAACATGCTTTGTCCTAGAAATACATAAGCATCGACTCGCTGTTGCATAAAGTAGGCGGGATAGAATTCACAACCAAATACCTGAGCATCGTTTAACTGGCCTTTTCCTCTCCCTATTATTATATTGTATCCATACTCTTCGAATATTTTCTTTACATCTGCAATTTGGTTAAGATGCTGACTATCTGTGAGTAGTGAAAGCGTCTTGTAACGAGCTTTCAAATCTGAGGCACATTTTCTGGCTACCGTTTCAAAGCTTACGTCATCGTATGCATTAATCATTATTACCTTTTTGCCCAAGGACTTCATGGCTATAGTGTGGCCTATATTGAACAAAATATCAGCTCCCAATAAATCAGCTGCATGAGTATTCAGATCGCAAGATCCCCAACAAGTGTCTCCAATAACATAGGCCGGTATACGAAATGTTTCTTCGATATTATCCGCAACTTCTTGTATTCTTGAGACTAAACCCTCCGGACCGTTAAGTGCAACCGAATCTGGCTTCTGGTTATCAATAGCCTCATATATTTTTCTCTTATCTATTATCATCATTACAATACGTCAATTATTGCTAGGTTTGTTCGATGCGTACTTAATTATTTCGGGTTGTAGCCCGAATCGACAGTCAAAATAGCTCATGGGCACTCTGAAGCAAAGAAAGACAAGCGGCAAATAACCATAAGAAGTTAGTTTGTTTCGCATTAATTAACCGAATAAGTATCGCTAAACACCTCAGGCTTCTGGTCAAAACTGCTGCTGGTAAAATCAGTGCATATTCTCTTCTTGTCAGGTTCAATAATCATCTTTAAATTGCCTGCACCACTCTTTCCAGAGACTCTTTGCTCGAAGTGTACAGGCGTACAGACATTTAACAAGGAATCAGGGATCTGAGGTTCTAATTGAATCTTGTTCTTAATCATATTTATTTTCATTCCAAGCATCATTTCGCGAAATGCATAAATGTACATACCAACAGACCATGCTTGCAAGATGCAGGAGTTGAAAGGCTCAGGCCTATCCCCCCGATAGGTTTCGGCAAACATCCCATTCTCATGTAAGATTCTCTGTGCCATTGATTCTAGATAATATAGTGCTTGTTCCCCCCTCGTATGTTTAATCTCAGCCACTGCAGCCCAGCCTGTCACCAACGGCCAGACAGCGCCATCGTGATACAGACTCGGATGATATTTTGGATCCGCGCTGCTCAGCGTCCTGACACCCCATGAAGTGGTCATATCGCTTTGTTCTAATCTTGAAAGAACAGAGATGACTTTATTTTTATCCTTAATCGAATCGGTCAGCGCGAGAACTAGGGCATTTGGCCTTATGCTGGGGTCTTTTGTGCCGTCGCGGCGAATAGTGTCGTAGTAAAATGCCTTTTCCGGGTCCCAGTATTCTGAGTCTATTTTCATTTGTAAGTTTCTTGCTGAGTCAAACCACTTTTTCTGATTGTATTCGTCTCCAATGATTCCAGCCAATTCGCTTCCTATACTAAGGCTTTCAAAAAATAAGGCTTGAATATCATTTGCACTCTTCCTTCTATCTATATGATCCATCCATGTCGAATCCTGTATTGGCAGCTTTTCTGCAATTCCTGTAAATCCATGTTCAACAAGTCCGTCTCCATCAAAGTCTTTTAAAAATCCCCAGTCGACAAGGTCGACTACAGAATTCCATCTTTTCCTTAGATAGGAAGCATCTCCAGTGGCCAACACGTACTCGCGAATAGCCCAAGGAAAGAGAAAAGTGGAGTCTGACGAGCCAAAAGTTGTGTTATGTAGAAATGCTTTCCCGCTGATTATCATGGGCAGTTCTCCCTTCAGGGCATAAGCCGTGGTTTTTTTAGCTTGATGACGAATAAAGTTCTCAATTACTGCCAAAGCGAAATTGTAATCTCCCATAGAGAGATAACCCCTAAGTGCCCATCCTGTATCCCTTGCCCAGTAGTTGGGAAATCTTGGAAGCCCTGCACATATACCATCTCCCAACTCGTCATATCGAGCCTTTAGATATTCCATGCTTGCTTTTGCTTTCTCATAGGCTCTTACTAATTTGGCGACGACAAGATTTTGCTTCTGATCCGAATCTGCAGCTGTAACACGTAGATTAGAACTAGATCTTGTAGTAAAATGATTTACCGTAGCTTCGTACAGAGTCTTATAATTATCCCTCATGTAACAGTACTCCTTTAAACAATCCTCAGAGGTACTAAAACCTCCTGAAGCTATCAGTGCGAGGTCGTGGGCCTCCCCCGGTGCGATTTCAACATCATACGATATCTCCATATCATTATCAAAGGAGTCGGTCAAAACCTTGACAGGTTTTAACTCCTTGGGTGCAACCCCAATCGTCCCATAGTAATGGGCGATTCCTTTTCTTGAAGCAGTCTCGATCTGCAAGCAATTCTCAGAGATAAGGAACTTCGATGAGTTGCTTTGAGAGATAGCCGCAAGACCATAACTTGTTATATTGCCATCAACCGGAAAATGGACTCTGATCCTTCTTTTGTTGAGCTGCTCTATGCCCAATTTACTCTTGTTCCTTTTTGTGTTCAGTTTTGAAATGTTGAACCGTTTATCAAACAGATTAATTATCATCACAAATCCTTTACTTTCAGCAGGTACAAATAAGGTCCTTCTTACCTGAAGCCCGGCAAGTTCATGTCGTGTATATAATATTCCATTTTCATGCCTTGATGACACCACAAAGTTCGGGAGTCTTTTCCGTATTCCTTCATCGGTTGAGATTTCGACTACTATTCGACCGAAGGCTCTCGCTGGAGGAACATACAATCCACCATTATCATATCTAGCACCCATCCAAGTCCAGTTGGCAGATAATGAGCCACTGGAAGAGCATACAATGTATGCCTTCTTTCCTGAGAGTATTAGTGGAGTTGTAAAATTTTTGAATATTGTGTCCTCGCTGGCAGGAGTTGCAACGGTATCGGAATTATCTTCAGTCAGATTAGACGAGGAAATGAATACTCTTTCGCTTTGACCTGCTACATAATCAGTAAAAGTAAAAGGAATGATTATCTGTTCGAATCCCTCCAATTTGCTTAAAATAACTATTTTATGTTTTCTTTTCTCTAAGGCTTCATCCTTTAGTATTAGGAACCTAGCGCTTTGGAAAGGCTTAAACGCGATAGGCCTGTCTTCAGATAACAGTGACGCATTGATAATGTCTTCAGACGTCGCTATGAAGATTGATTTTTTAGAGATTGGGATTTCGTCGACATAGACATCAAGAGACACAACATTGCCTCCAAGCGGGACAGGAGGATTTAAGAGAGAAAAAATAAAGCCATTGTGGGGTCTATCATCGCCATTGCCTATTATTGCATTCTTTAGACTGCCTTCAACATACGAGAGAACAGTATGGGTCTTATCCAGCGTCCTAACCAATTAAGGTAACCTCGGCAACATCTATTACAGGCACACAGGTAAAGGTAAAACCTTCAACTGAAAAAGATTTAAAGGATAAACTAAATCGTATCCAAGAAGCGGATGCCTGACTTTCTTTAATTCTAGATATACCAAATTGTGCACTCATAAATTGAGTGGAAAGAATATTTTAATATTCTTACTCAGCTTTTCTTGTTAAAGAGAACAAGATTTTCATAACATCTTGGCTAAAAATAGCGCAGGACTATTAGATAAAATTCTAGACTAATTTGTGGGACGCTTGACTCTTCAGACTCATATGGATGCTCTATGCGATAGGTGAATAATTATCTATGGCAGCAATGTCCAAAGAGAATTTATATTTATTTCTGCTCTAAACCTACTGATTGGTCAAGATAGGTAAATTGTCAGTTACAGACAAGTCTCCTGTCATAGTTATGGGGATCATCAATGTTAGCCCAGAGTCATTCTATAAGGACTCCATTAAGACTAGGAAAGACGACATAGCCAAAACAGCAGCAAGTATCCAATATGAGGGAGCACATATAATCGATGTTGGTGCCATGTCTACGGCGCCTTATTTAAAAAATAATATTCCCATAGAAAAAGAAACTGAAAGAATGATACGAGCTGTCAAGATAATAAGAAAAAATTGTAGTTTGCCCATTTCGGTTGACACTCCACGATGGTCTGTGGCAAGAGAGGCTATTAATCTGGGGGTAGATTGTATAAACGACATTACCGGATTAAAATACGACAAGAATATGGCAGAGCTGATAGCCGAGTCCAAGCTGCCAGTCATATTAGGTGCATATGATAACAGCAGAAGAAGAGCTGACTTACTATCCAGACCAATTGCAACAGGAAAGGTATCAGGGACTATAAAATTATTGAAAGAAAGTCTGAGTATTGCAAGAAGGTCAGGAATCAATAACGACAAAATAATTATTGATCCTTCAGTTGGGTTTTTCAGAGCAGATGGCAGAGGCCCATTTTTTACTCTCATGAAAGATACTCCCTGGTATGTTCGTGATATCGATATTATTTCACGACTACACGAACTTAAAGCACGAATCTCTAATCCAATTTGTGTTTCGGTGTCAAGGAAGTCTTTCATTGGAAAGTTACTCAATCTAGAAACAGAAGAAAGGTTGCTTCCCTCACTGGTCTTTGAAATGATTAGTGCTCTGAACGGTGCAAAAATCATTAGAACACACAATGTTAGGGAAACGCTTCACGCATTGAGGGCATGCGAGCTAACTTGCTGACTTCTTATCGGTAAATGGTGCTGATTATGTCACATATCAAGATAACCTACTTTACCTCTAAGCCTTTTAGCACATCTTCTGTATGCTGTTCATCTTTAACTTCGTCGGCTAAGATGGTAGTCGCAAGATTGTAGGTTACAAAGTCACTCAACTCAAGAGCCCTCTTTGCGATATTATTATAGTTTTGTACCGCTTTGCCTTCGAATTCAAGCGCTTTATCAAGCGCAGATCTTAACGTTAGATGCTTCAGCGGATCCAATGATCCGATATTGCTCATGGTTCCCCATTCCGAAGGATTGCTTGGAGCTTTATCTTCAAGTTCGGAGATCCTGTTGGAAAGCAGTTCGCCGTGAGTAAGTTCCCCTGTTGCCTGCGTTTTCAAAGAGTTAGCGTAGGTAACCAAACCAATCCCTTCCATGTTTATACCCACATACCAAAAGAAGTGAAATATTTGCATTTCATCACAATAGGCCTTTTTTAGCGCATCGACTATTTCTTTGGATTTTTCACCAAGAATCCTTTTTTCAGTTCTAGCCATTCGATTCAAGTAACGTAAAAGCCTTATTTGTATTAAACATTACAGTCGCAGCCCGCGGACATTGTACAATGATTCTCTCAACAACGAAGATCCCGAATATTATAATAGCAATGAACTTACCGAATTATATGACATAGGGTATTCTATATATTGTGTCAAACGAAACTG
>JALZES010000059.1 GCA_030861915.1 Thermoproteota archaeon | reverse complement strand
GCTTACGAGTTAGGGACTAAAGTAAGCGGAGAAGCCGCATTATCTGCCAAGTGACTATCTGAGACCTATTTCCTGGTCCATCACTTGGACTATGGGTATGAAGAGAATGACTTTAACGGAAAGAAAGCCGCAGGAAGAAACAACACGGCATGAGAATGCCAGTTGGGTCTAAGGTGTTCCTGCGGTTCTGTGTTGCGGACCTTTGCCTTGCGAATATTACAGCTATAAAGACTAAAGAATACTGACTTATAACTAACTTATTTCTGCCATAAGGAAGTCACTTGAGTTCGACGAGTGGTATAATTACGATAGGATGTTAGAGGTTCTATGTTTTCTTTATCAGACTTCTAAAGTGGTCTTTGTTTTTTGAAATCTCTCCGTTCCAGTTTTCTTTTGTATATCCGTGGACTTCCATACCATGCTTCTTTGCATTAGCAAGCAATTCTTCCTCTGTCTCACCAGTCATTGTATGGGTACAGACTGGATCTCCGGCATCCTTACAATTTAGTGACAAGGTCATGCTTTAGTCATAGATGGGAACTATATAACTTTGAAATGGATTACGCCAAAGATACTATGCACAATGGTTTTTTTTATTTCCGTTTCTAGTCTGGTTCCATAATTCAAGTATAACATTGGTTCTTTCTCTAGACGTCTCCTTTTTATTGAAGACGATTTGTAGAGGTAAATTGTAAATAGATGCAGCTAACTAGAAGATTTGAAAAAAATATGGACATTAATAATGATAACAATAGGAATGAAGATAACCATTTGCTATACACCGAAGGGAAACGGCTTTTGAATGAATCGAAAATCCAAGATTTCAATCATTGGAGGATGGAAAATTTAATGGCAAGACCTAATATAAGCAGCGAGAACTTTTCAGGTAAGGACTTGTCTGGCGCGTTTCTCAACGGTGTAAATTGCACACGAACCAATTTATCGCGCTGCAATTTAGCAAAAGTAAATTTAGTTCAAGCCGATCTTAGCGGGGCGAATTTAGAGGGCGCGGATTTGAAGGAGGCACTGTTGATGTATTGTGACATGAAGGAGTGCAATCTTGCCAATGCGGACCTTACAAAGACAAATTTAATGTGGGCAAACCTTCAAGGCTCTAACCTAACTGGCTGTAAGATATCGAGAACCAATTTCGTAGAAGCAAATTTGATGAACGCGAAAGTAGGAAATGCTGATAGGAGTTCAGCATATCTGAAATATGCCAGACTTCAGGGAACTTCTTGGGCATAGAATAAGAATACGCCGGAAAATGTTTAATATTCTAGGACCAAGTGACTATAGTATTGGTTGTAGACAAAATCCGAACCATAAAAATGCTTGGAAAATGGACCGGAAATAGACTAGTGGGTCGAAGACTTCCACTTGTAGGCGTTTTTAGCCTGACTCATTATTGCAATTTTTATTGTCCAATGTGCCCATTTGGAGATCCAGATAAGGGCAATCAGATGAGCATAGCCAGGAAAAATGATTTATCAACGGATCAATGGAAACTAATTTTTGACAAAGTATCACAGCATTGCATTTGGGCTATTGTTGAAGGTGGCGAGCCAACTAGTCGTCCTGACTTTATGGAGCTTGTCAAATATCTTTATCAATTAAGGCTGCCTGTCACTTTGATTTCTAATTGTTCTTTACTGCACACTCTTGATCTTCTAGAGTTAAAAAAATATATTCAATTTATTACTTGTAGCATCGATTCTGTATTTGAAGAATCATACTGCAAAGTCCGCGGGGTTCCTCCGAATACCTTTCACAGGGTAATTGAAAACTTAAACCTATTGACAAAGAACAAAGTTCCACATTACTTCAACAGTGTCATAACAAAATACAATACTGAAGAGTTTATCGACCAATCATATTTCAGAAAAGCTGCAGACCTCGGGTCTAATGCGGTTTCTTTTACTTTTGTTGAAGACAGATCAGATGTTAACTACTCCCTTCTCCCAGATCGCCAGACAATGGTCGAAGTATGCAAAAGTATACTAGATTACCAAAAAAAACACGTTTCTCCTCAAATAATGATTCCACCTCAATATTTTGAACAGATAATAAACCACGGACGAGGCATATTCGATGAATGCGGCGTATGGAAAAGCGTGTTTGTTAACGGTAATGGAACAGTAATGGTTCCCTGTTGGAAATTTAATGGCAAAGAGAATACGTATAGTCTTTTGGATCATAGTATAGAGGAAATATGGAGTATGCCACAGTGGGAAATAGCTCGAACTTGCCATGATTGTCAGGTTTTAGGATGCATATGGTATTCCTCGCAGCCAACTACTACATTTGCTCGGAATTACATGAAGGGTATGTCAAAATTGATTGGCCAGCATGCCTCCAATAAGGCTGAGGCAGCGGCATATTGATTCCTATTATTGTTAATCCATAAAGCCTCGAAACTAGTTACGTAATTTAATAATGAGAGAAAAACGCCAAATGTCATCATACAAACCTATACTCATTGTTGATCATAATGAGGATTCTCGAATAGCCATAATTAGTTCTTGCCAGCGTTTTGTTCTTCTCCCGTTCTAGCATCATCTCTATCTGCAGTATGATTCAATCCAGGCCTGAATGAGACCTTTTTTTCTGGTTCGACCTGTAAAGTAGTGTGGCTTATTCCATAGATCTCTAACAAAGTGCTGTTTATCGTCTTTATTACTTTATCAGCTTCGCTGAGTATCTGATCAGCTATGACGATATGTCCGCTTAAGGCGTTCATACCGCTAGAGATCGTCCACACGTGGAGGTCGTGCACATCTAATACTTTTTCTGTTCTCAAAATCGTAGCCCGTATTTCTTCTACATCCACATGTGGGGGCGCCCCCTCGAGCAATATATGGGCGCTATCTTTGGTGATTTTATAACCGCTCCAGGCTATAAACCCGGCTATTAGGAAGGCCACTAGAGGATCTAACAACAGAATGCCGGTGAAGTATGTAATTATACCAACAAGTATTACTGCACCCGAAGATACGGCATCGTATAGCACGTGAGAGAAAGCACTTCTGACATTCAGGTTCTCTTCTTGGTCATGTCTCAATACCTTCAGGATTATCAAATTGCCTGCTAATCCGATGGCGGCTATAACCATGACCAATAGGGCATCAATTGCCTTGGGAGTGTGTATTTTCTGGTATGCTTCGACTATTATCCACACAGAAATAGCACATAATAAAATACCATTAGTCATTGAAGCTAAAACTTCCGCTCTATGGTATCCATAAGTCATTGATCTTGTGTGTTTTCTTGTAGCCAATGTTATTGCAAACAGGCTCAAGAAAATTGCAAGTATGTCGCCAAAAACATGTGCTGCATCGCTGATTAGAGATAAGCTATTACTCAGCAATCCGCCTACGAATTCTATTAGTGCTACCGCTATTGCTACAAAGATAGAGACCTTTAGGTGCCGCTGGATTTTCTCTAGGTGGCGGGCTTGCATTTTTTCCTCATGTTCTTCCGCCCTACTTGTGCTCCTGCCATATCCCTGACGTGGATAGTAAATCTAAACGCCTCTTACAAATTTATCGCCAATTTGTTCTCAGACTTTAGTGTTCTGGTCCAAGTTTACAATAGATTTTCAACCAATGTTATCTTCTCTATCAAAGTTAAAGGTGTTAAGAAGTCACAATTTCTTTATTTAATTAAGAAATTGATTAATTACCTTTATTTCCATTCCTTATTATTACCATTAGCGAGCTAACCAACGCTTTGCCAACAATGGCAATTGTCTTGATATGGCTGTTCCATAAAGGTGTATGTCTCACCTGCCTAGCATTTAGTTATATTCGAATCCTCTTCAATAGCTTGTTATACTTAGTGATGGATGCAGCTATTTGTCTATTTTTTCATAGGAATTTTTTAGAAAGATTATATTGCTATGATTAATTATTTAGTTACAACTTTTGGATAAAAGTAATACAGATATCATTCTTAAGCTAATCAACATAAAGAAATACTTTCCAATAAAAAGGAGCTTTAAGCAAATTTTGCGGCTGGATCCACCTTCCTATGTGAAGGCAGTCGACGATGTTAGCTTTCAGCTGGAACGAGGCAAAGTGTTTGTTGTCGCCGGAGAATCCGGCTCCGGAAAAAGTACTCTGGCCAGAATTATTCTGAAAGCAGTATCGCCTGATGGAGGTTCCATCATCCTCAATGGTGAAGATATCACTGGTAAGAACGATAGGAAAACAATGAAAAAGTTCCATAAAAACGTCCAAATAATTCAACAAGATCCGTATTCTTCACTTAACCCTCGCATGAGAGTGATGGATATTGTGATGGAACCTCTTAATGTCCACGAAAGACAGGTAAGCTCTAGGCAAGTACGTATAGAAAAGGTGCTTAGATCTTTACGAGACGTTCATTTGTATCCAGCGGACTCTATCGCGGATCAATTTCCCCATATGTTATCAGGAGGTCAACGCCAGAGGGTAGCGTTGGCGCGTGCCCTCGTTCTAAGACCATCATTAATAATTGCAGACGAACCTGTATCTATGCTTGATGTCTCTGTTAGAGCAGAAATTCTGCAAGTAATGAAGTCATTAAAAGATCAGTTTCAGATCTCCTGCTTATACATCACACATGACCTTTCTACTTCCGGATACATAGGCGACACTATAGCCATAATGTATGCTGGCAGAATAGTTGAAATAGGACAAGTGGATGATGTCCTGTCAAGACCTCTGCATCCATACACTCAGGCTCTCATTGATGCAATTCCACAACCTAATGCTCAAACTTCGCAAAAGGAAAAATATGCCTCCTTAAGACAAGGTAAGATAGCTGCAGAGACAGGTTGTAAATTATATTACAGGTGTCCGTACGCTATGAATATCTGCCGTAATGATCCCGGATTGTTTGAGCCAGAAGAATCGCACAGAGTATCTTGTTATATCTATTCTTCCTCATACCAACGAGGCTAAGAACGATACGAGATGAGAAAAGATTAGAAAGAATTTTTGTTGACCTCAGCTAATGCTTGCTGGTTGTTATGTTTGTACCTGATAACCTGTGACACTCCCTCTCTGGGGTACACTCCATAGATCAAGCTAGCCTTGGATACTGTAGAATCTTTAAGCGTAACCATAATTATTTGGTTACTATCTAATGATCGGGACAATAACACCTTGGATAGCCTATCTGTGTTTTGCAAGTCAAGGTGAGCATCGACTTCGTCTAAGAGATAAAATGGAGACGGCTTGAGAGACTGCAACGCTAACAAGAATACAGTCCCAGCCATAGTTTTTTCGCCTCCTGATAAAATGGTTGATTCTCGTGGAGGTTTTCCAGGAAATTGTACCATTAGCATTATCCCATTTGAAAATATGTCTTCAAGATTTTCTATTTCCAGCCACGCGTGTCCTCCCTCACCGGATACCTCGGAAAATGTCTTTCGAAGATTTGTGTCAACCTTCTTGAATGCTTCCATGAAGACATTTTGCTTTTCTTTGTCAACTTCTTCGACAAAAAGTACAATTGAATTCCGCTCTTCCTCTAAATGGCTTTTTCGACTCGACATTCCTCTATAACCCTCAATGACTTGAACATAACTATCATGAGCACGCAAATTAATTCGAGGCCTGAGAGTCTCATACTCTCTTGTTAGTTGGTGTATAGTCTCTTCAACATCGACTACTGCAATTGAACTCTCCTCCTTATAGTCGTAGCCAATCTGATTAAGATTACTAGTTAGTTCTGCTTCTTTAGACCCAAGATCAACAATCTCTTTTTTTAGTACAGCAATATCCTTTTCCAGGTTATGATATTCTCTTGATATCTTTCTTTCATCATCCGTCAATGTCTTTATTTTTTTCTCATACTCTTGTAGAATTGTGAAGGAAGTGCCTGAAGAATCAATTATCTGCTGTTCTTGATCCCGTAATCCTTTTAACTCGTCTTCCTGTAAAGCGAGCTCTTTGTGAAGATCACTTACCTCTTTACTTCTCTCTTTTAATTCAAGCTCCAGATCCTCTTCTTTCTCTCTTTTCAAGTTTCTAATCCTATTAGTAGATATTTCAATTTCATTTTCTAGTGATCTTAAACTATCCCTTTGTATACGCAATTGATATTCAATATCATCCATAGATTTTAGAATAGTATTTCTTGTCAACTTTGCTTGAGACAGCTTCTTTTCCGTAGACTCATAATTCAAACTTTCTAGTTTTCCTCTAGTCTTGCTTATTGTGCAAGACAGGATTGAGAGACGTCTACAATGAATCTTCAATTCTTGGTTCCAAGAGTTAATTTCGGACTTCAAAGCACCGTTTTCAGCTATTAATTCCATTAGTTTAGACTCTTTTGAATCTCGATTATCTGACAGAATGGATTTTTGAACTTCTAACTTGGTGATCTCTGCCTCTAACATGGCCTTTTGGCTTTCCGAGGTAGTAGAACGCACCATCATATCTCCCAGATCATGTTCCTCGTCCTCAATTAATCGCTTTAATAATAAGACGGAATTTCTCAAGGCCTCTATAGAATCTATCAGCAAGATAGCTTCGCCATAGTATGTAATTCTCGAGCCGAAGTCTGCAGAGATCAATGATCCTAGTGGTTCAAACAATTCTCCGTCAACTGACACTGCACGATATCCCTGTTTCGCCAAGAGATATGCCGAGCTGGCGGTTTTAACTAAATATGTA
>JALZES010000045.1 GCA_030861915.1 Thermoproteota archaeon | reverse complement strand
GATAAGAATTATGTGCAAATCATTTAAGTCTAAAGCTCCGAGAGTTAGAGGCTAAATATGGTTTCTCTTGGAGTTGCAGTTATAGTAAAACTGGAACCCGACTTTTCTGAAGGAAATGTAAGTTATAACTCTGACGGGACACTTAACAGGGCTGAGACCAAGAATATTCTAGGACCCCATAGTGCTGTTGCATCCAGCGCAGCCTTTTATGCTAAGGTCAATTACAGCGCAGAAGTATCTATAGCGACAATGGGGCCCCCTATTGCCGACTATGCGCTACAACAAGCTCAATTGATATCAAACGCGGATAATCTTTATCTTTTTAGTGATAGGATTTTTGCAGGCGCCGACACCCTTGCCACAGCAGAAGTCTTGAAAACTGGGATAAACTTGATACAAGACCAAGGAAAGAAAGTCGATATTGTTTTTTCCGGGCATCGAGCTTCAGATGGCGAGACCGGACAGACCGGTCCTCAGACAGCTTGGAAGCTCGGTTACACTTTCCTCGGGAATGTCATATCATATTATGTTGATATGGAGAATCGCACAATAAGAGCCCGAAGGCTGATATCTTTGCAGGGATTCTATGACATAATTGAGGAGGTAGAAGCTTCGCTTCCTGTATTTGTGACCATAGATCCTTCGTATAAAGCTGGCTACGATACGGTAACACAGAGATTAGCATTTATGAGACACAGAAAGGATGCTTCTAAAAAGTCTCAAGAATTTAAAAGGTATCTGCAAGTCTTAAACGCGCAGCAACTCGGAGTTGATCCCAAATTTGTGGGGCTTCCAGGATCACCGACAATCGTCTATAAAGTAGAAAAGATTCCAAAAGCCAAGCCAACGAGGAGGGTGGCAGTGGTGGATGGCTCAGATCCCAGTCAAATAAGAGAGGTAGTAATGAAGATGAACCAGGCCTTAGGTGGGACGGTGGTTAAGTAACTATGGCTAACGTGTCTGGAAATAATGAAGACTTGGACCAAAGTACAAAAACTGGGAATAATACTGTGGACACGTGCAAAAACGAGTATCGCCACACGTACGTCGTCATCGAGCATGAGGAAGGCAAACCGCTGCCAGTCAGCCTAGAAATGCTGGGGGAAGCTAGAAGATTAATTGATAATTTCAATGGTAGATACTCGTTAAATGAAAAAGTAGTAGCAATAGTTTTGGGAACCGGCGTTCGGCAACTATGCGAAGAACTACTTTTTTTTGGAGCCGATGCCGTGATCTATGCAGACAGTCCTGAGCTTAAGAATTCAAGAAACCTTATTGACACAAAGGTAATTTCTTCCATTGCCAAGGACAGAAGCCCGATAAAAGAAATTAGTCCAGAGTACTTCGATGATTTTCAAAGACCTAGATACATGTTCTTTGCAGCGGATAATATCGGCAGGCAACTTTCTTCTACCGTTATGGCTGAGTTGGAATCCGGTCTAGCGTCTGACATAAACAAACTTGTAATAGAGGATCTCGAGATTAAGCACGAACATAAAACTAAAGGCAAGCCAATTGTATTCGAAAAAACCTTAGAGATGTATAGGCCGGATTTTTCAGGCTTCTTGTGGACCACTATCCTGTGCCTTGATAATAGAAATCCCATTATCCAGAGGGAGTATCATCCCCAAGCTTGTAGTATAATACCTGGCGTGTTCAGCCCATTGACCAGAGACACAAGCAGAAAGGGAGTCATTGTCAACTATGAACCCTATATATCAGAAGACGATTTGGCAAGGGTGAAGGTGTTGGACCGAAGAGCAGTGAAGAGTGCCATTGACTTCGACAAGCATAAATGTATAATCAGCTTTGGCCGCGGCATCAAGAATTCCCCAGAGGAGAACACAAGACTGGTTGCGAAATTATCAGAGGTATTAGACGCCGAGATAGGAATTTCGCTTCCGGTTTCCAAGAGGCCATATACTGTAAGTGAAGGTCTAAGCTCTAAGTACTTCGTTCCAGATAGGGTTATTGGAACTAGCGGCAGGAAGGTAAATCCACAATTATATATCGCAGTTGGAATTAGCGGGGCTGTCCAACATCTTGCAGGGATGAAGGAATCAGAATTTGTTATTTCCATAAATGTTGACGAGAACTCACAGATCAAAGATGAATCTGATATTTTTGTTAAAGGGAAGATGGAGGAAGTTCTCCCAGCTCTGATAGAAGAAATAAGGGAACAGAGGGCTAGAATGGTAATGAAGGTCAAGGAGTAAATCAATTGGAGAAATTTGATGTAGCGGTAGTTGGAGGAGGATCCGCCGGACTTGCAGCCCTTCAGCAACTATCAATTCTTGGAAAGCAAGCTGTTCTGATTGAGGCAGGCAAGACTATTGGAAGTAAGAATGTGTCAGGCGGGATACTATATTCCAAGAGACCTAAAAATGGTAAGGTCTTCAATGTCGAAGACGTATACGGTGAGCAATTCTTTCACGATGCGCCCATTGAGAGATTGATTACAAAGTATATGCTTCACGCAACCTCCAAGGACAAGGCGTATTCAATAGATCTTACCGCTGCTCACCGATACCAAGCCAATTTTGGTTATTCTGTTCTCTTGAATTCGCTAAATCCTTGGTTCGCTCAGGTAGCCAGCGAATCGGCAGAGAAGCAGGGTGGAGGAATAATACCTGGCGTCCATGTCAGGAATATTCTATCAGAACAGGGAAAAACTGTTATCGAAACGGACGAGTTGAAGGAATTTGAAGTAAAGGCAATCATTGCAGCAGATGGAGTTAACTCGGAAATCGCCGATTTAACAGGAGCGAGACAGAAATTTTCACCTGAAGAGCTGTACCAAGGCGTGAAGGTGGTTGTAAAACTCCCAGAGGATTTAATCAATGAGAGATTCGAAATCTCTTCTGAGGAAGGAGCAGCCCATCTTTTCTCTGGCGACGTGACCCTAAACCATATCGGCGGTGGGTTTGTCTACACGAATCGGGAAACACTTTCTGTAGGCGCGGTATACCATTATGACTCACTGATTTCACGTCCTACAGAACCATACGAGCTGGTTAACGCCCTCTTAAATAATCCTCTCGTAAGAGAATTCATCAAAGATGAGGTCCCGATAAAAGAAGGAATAGGTCAAAGCCTATCCAAAGAAGAGCA
>JALZES010000041.1 GCA_030861915.1 Thermoproteota archaeon | reverse complement strand
TCTTAGAAATACATAGATTCCATCCTCTCCAGCCACATCAATGCCCTCAAGAACCACAAACGCGTTTTTTTCCAATAGCTCAGATGTATTAGCCAAAAAATTGTAAAATCTACGTTTTGTTTCACCCGGACCAAATATTATTGCTCTGAGTCTATCCTTCTCTACCATAAATAAGCCAATAATTGTTCGTGATATATCTTCGAAAAAGGATTCGGTCTTTGAATCCTTCCTCGTGGCTTGGGGGTATCTTTTACCGCTTTTACCAGAATATATGTTGGGAATTATTTCTAAATGGGTTCCTGAAAGTTTTGCTATTGCTGCCTCTTGGGTGTCAATGGCAATAAGAATAAAACTGGAAGCATCTCCAGACTTTCTTGAAATATTTACTTCAAGATCACTCCATTTTCGACCCTTGTCTATTGTTACAGAATCACCTACTCTTAGTGTCATTGAGTGATGTGTTCCTTTTGACACCAACTCATTACTGGAACCCGTTATAATACCAGCTATACGCAATCTATCTATCGATTGATCAAAAGAAATATTTTCAACCCTAATGGAAACCCTTACCTTAATACGTTCACCTTTGTCTGGCCTTGCATACTCTCCTACCTGTTTTATGACACGAGTTGAATCAGCAACAACATAATCACCGCTTTCTATTATCCTTCTTAAGGAAAAAAGGTCGTCAGCATCTTCGGGGATCACAAAATAAGCTTTGTCAGAATTTATGACCTCTTTTACTATCATGCAACATTTCTTGCTTTTTTACTTCTATTTCTTAAGTTACTTTCTCATTTGTGACGGAAGCATTATCGCTGCTCTTGGTTTTTGCGGATTTTAAGTAACTGTCAACCCATTCCTGAGTTAGCACGCCTGACTCTACTAAATTTACCAATGCATTTGAGGATGCATCACCATTGACCTTTCCTGATTTTCTTCTTGTCTGTCTCCATTTAAGTTGGGTATTTCCACTCTTCGAGGAGTAAATTATTCCAAGAATCTCTCTAGCATTTACAAATGTCATCTCGCGGACTTTTTTTAGAGTTACTTTATCAGCTGCCTCTATGTATATTTCTCCCGGACCTTCCTCCCGCTCGGGAAATACCTCAATATCATGCAAATAGCTCTCGGGTATAAATGACTTGCAGGTACTAATAATGATAAACTTCCTAAAGCTCTCAAGGGAAGCAGTGGCCTCTATGTGAACCAATCTGCTGATAAACTCAAATTCGCCACTTATCAAGTTTGTGACGTAACTAAACTTGAGTGACTACTGTTTCATCTATTATTATGATAAGCACACATTAAAAGGACTATGCAACATTAGTTTTTCGTCTATGGAAGGCCTCAAGCGATGAGTCCGGATCTTTGCCGGCGCGACATATGACATGGTCATTAAAGATCAGTTTTTTTAGTTGCCATAACGCATGTACAATAGAGGAGGACAAACTCCTAACTCAAGATCTACTTCATTGACATCTCATCCGTAGGGCTAGTCTCGTCATCGTTTGTCCTGCAGGCACGATAGGTAGGGCGATAATAAAAAGCCATCTTTAAAGGCTATGCTCTAGGTGAGCCCAGAATATATCTAACTCAAAATCAAAGTGTAAAGTTCAAACTAAAAACATTAAAAGATACTCATCGTTTTACTATATTTTTTTTGCTGTCGCTATCTACATCCGTAAGTCTTTCCCCCATATTGTCTGCATCGGCCCATAAATAGTGGAAATAGTCTTTTGCAAATCTCGCAAGACCTATATTCTCTGCCCAAATAGCAGTCGGTTCAAAATTCCCACTTTCACTTCTTCCTTCGCTAAGTAATATCATTACGTGTTTGCTGTCACCAATTACCCCGCCCCCAAACATGTTATTTTTTAGTCTGACCTTGGCGACCCTCGAAATGGCTCGAATTGTATCGGGATTTGCTTCTTCGGAAGCAAGTACGTTGATCTTTACACCTTTTTCCTGTAACGACCTCAAAGTTGGCTGTATTGGTCTTGCTATGCCTTCAGCTATCTGTGGTAAGGCAATCAATAACTCATGTTGGCAGGTCTGAATGATCTCACCAATTTTTGTGGCGATATTATAAACACCCATAACAACCCATATTTCTGGTCTCTCTCGCACACCACTTTTCTCGTAGATTGGCATCAGTTCACTCATAATTGTGTTCTTGCTATCTCGAATACTACTTTCTATACGCATTTTCATTGCTTCAAGTGCAGTGAGCGGTGATTTAGGAAAAAACTTTTGTGGTCTCGAACTATCAGATTCCAGCCACCCTTTGTCTTCTAAGCTATTCAAAACTTCGTATATCTTTGAATAAGGCACGCCAGATTTTTTACTTATGTCAGAAGCAGTCATAGAGCCTGTCTCTAAAAGGGAGAGATAAACCTTAATCTCGTAACTCGTCAAGCCAAGGCTTTCCATAGCCTTCCTCGACTTGTCACTAATGCTCATCTAACTCAACTACATGTCACGGTTTGCCATAATATAAGTATGTAATCAATAATATAGTAAATTTGATAATAACCATGTTGTCAGACTTTGCTGGGGAAGTGACACCAACATTTTCCTAAAAGGCTGAATTAAATGGCAATTCCAAATTGTGAAACCATCATTGCCTATTGTATTGATGGTAAAAAAGCGATGAGATATTGCTTCAATGTGCTGTCGGACCAGCACATTCCCCAAAGGCTAACTGTTTGTCAGATTGATATGACCATCAGCTGTGACCATCAAAGAAACTTGGCATGCAGAGGCTACCTCGTACTATTCGAGATCCATCTGGGATGCTGAATCATACAACACCTCGTTAGAGTTCTCGACACTTTTTTAGCGTCATTTTGGATTTCTTCATCCCGAATTTCTTCGGCTTGACCATTGCTCATACAAGACTAATACCATACAACCAATAGAAACTACTCTTTGAATGGATACTGTTGCCATTATGCAGGCAGGCACTATACGATTCTTTATTTTAATACGATAATATGGAGAGTTATTAGTAAGAGATATTTGCTAGAGGTGTGGAAACATGTGTGTCCCCAAGAGACAAGAAACAATATGGGTCGCTAGTTGTCCGAGTTGTAAAAGCGCATATTGGATAGAGGGAAAGGTGGTACTAGACTTGATCCTTTAGTTGTAGCATGCGCTTCTCGGGGGGATGGCACAGGGCAGGAGAATACACTTAGAGTCTATTGTACTTAATCCTTTTTTCAACGTACTCTAAATGGAACTTGGCTAAGGATTCAAACTACAGTCCATAAGTAGTATTATGACATGAGAGATCGTAATTAATTTGGGATGGGGAACAATTATTATCGGGATAATAGCGCTAATAGTGATAATAGCGATTGTCATATTTCTAGTAAAAGTACTCTGGGAAGTATTTATCGCGCTTATTATTTTGGCAATAATAGTTGGAGTTGGATTGTGGATATATGGAAAAATAAAAAGATCCAGCTAGCTAATTCTCCTAGGCTCAGTACTTCCTATTTAGGAGATATTAAGGTCCACAATGTTACTCAAGACCTGTTGCCAGTCTGTAATGAATTGGAGCTTCTCACTAAGACCATGAGTTCTAGTCCAGAGATAAGAAGGAATTGCTCCTGCTCTCAGAAGAGTACAGTTTCTGTTTCAAGAGACGGTTCCAGCACTCTATTTATTGTAAACTAGCGCTTTGCTGTCTAAACCGAACTCCTTATTTTTTCATACCTATTACACCCTGTCAGACCCAGAGAAAAGGTCTAATAACCCAATAGTTTGTTTATAGTATTCTATGCCACAAAAAAACCAAAATGAACCTTCTTCTACAAGCTATCTAAAGTACCGAAATTTGGAAGATATGCTTAAGGTAATAGTATATGCTGCTCAGTCTCCGATAGGGTTAACTCCAATGCTATATCATATAAGTCACAGTAACAACGAGATTCTCTTCATAGAATCCGGTGCTCTTAATTCAGTTGTGCACTATATAACACAGAACGAAAAGCCGTCCAAGAAGTTTATAGAACTCAAAAGGTTGACTGGTGAATTTACATTTGTGGATAATATTGGCACCGATACTCAGTCATTATACGTCCCAATTTTGGAACTTGAAAAGTGTACCTTTACCTTTCCGCTATAGCCCGTTGTAAATTACTTGGAGAAATGAGCATAGATAGTATCCAATCATTCACTGTTCAAGTAACAGCATTCACAGGATGTGATCCAGCCTAGGGAACTGTGATGAGAAGAAACGCAAATTCGCAGGTGTTGTTGGTCGCTTATTAGCGCTAACTTCCTCCCTCTTTGACTGATAAACTATATGCGCTGCTGTTCGCTACGTTCCCTTGACGGATTGGCAGTGAAGTTGTCTGCTACTCCTTCTCTTTCTGATATGAAAATCAATTTTTCGACTATGATATCAAATGATATTCTACTAGTTTTTTGACTGATTCTTGCAGCATTTAATGAATTTCCTCAATCTAGCTTAAAATCAGTTGAAATCTACTCGTGTATGGTGTTAGAATGCCAATTATCTATAAGAAACCGGAATACGCAACACCCCGAATCCGACAACTAATCACCGTAGGATTTGTAACGTTATATTTATATATAAAATAATAAAACTGAGCATGAAAGGTACAGGTAACAGATTATGGATTTAATACAGATTTCAAATGTTTCTAGTAAGAACACATCTGCTAGAAGAACAGTAAGACATACGCAAAGCATTTGTCCTGATTGCAACATGATTCTTGATGCGGAGGTTTTCGAAAGAGAAGGCAAGGTATACATGACGAAAACATGCCCAACACATGGTGAGTGTGAAGAGCTGTATTTCGGTTCCTATGAGATGTACAAAAAGTTTAGCACATATTGGATGGACGGAAAGGGTGCTCAAGCACCTAATGTCATGATCGATAAATGTGCATGTCCCACCAACTGTGGTTTGTGTACAAATCACCTATCACATTCTGGTCTGGCTAATATTATCATTACAAACAGATGTGACCTGACATGCTGGTATTGCTTCTTCTATGTAAAAAAGGGTCTCGAAGGCGCTTATCTGTACGAACCCAACCATGAGCAGGTAAGATCAATGATGAAAACTCTAAAAGCTCAGAGACCAATTGCAGGTAATTCTATCCAGATTACAGGAGGAGAACCAATGTTGAGAGATGATATTACCGAAATGATCAAGATAATGAAGGAGGAAGGCGTCGATCATGTCCAGTTAAACACCAATGGAATCAAGCTGGCTCTATCTCCAGAAACCATGAGGCAGATTAGGATGGCAGGCGTAAACAATTTGTATCTATCTTTCGATGGTGTTACTCCCAGAACCAATCCAAAGAATCACTGGGAAGTACCGTATGCCCTTGAATCTGCGAGAAAATGTGACATGACAGTCGTATTCGTCCCCACAGTAATTAAATCCATTAATGATCACGAATTAGGGGGGATTATTAGATATGCCCAGAAGAACCTCGATGTTGTACACGCTGTTAATTTCCAACCTGTGTCTCTAACTGGTAGAATGACAAAGAGGGAACGTGAGAAATACCGAATAACAATCCCAGACTGTATTGAAAGGATTGAGGAGCAGACTAACGGTGAGATCACGACTGATGCATGGTTCCCGGTTCCGTCATGCATGCCAATGACTGATGTCATAGAGGCATTTAGCAAAAAGCCTAAGTATGAACTATCTATTCACTTTGCTTGTGGCGCAGGCACCTATGTCTTTGAAGATATTGAAACGAAGAAATTGACCCCTCTTACCGCATTTGTAGACATTAAAGGTATGCTAGAGTATTTCGAGGAGAAATCTGACGAAATCAAATCCGGCGCAAATAGATATTGGACCATGTTAGAAGTCATTCGAAAACTTAGTCAATTTGTTGACAGAACAAAGCAACCTCACGGGCTGAACCTTGCCAAGATGTTCTCTAGCATCCTGCTAAAGCGTAATTTTGATTCAGTTGGGTCTTGGCACATAAGATCTCTATTTTTAGGGATGATGCATTTCCAAGACAAATATAACGAAGACCTTGAAAGGCTCCAGAGATGCGACATCCATTATCTCACCCCCGATCTGAGGATTATACCATTCTGTGCCTTCAATGTTATTCCAGAATGGTATAGAGACAGAATACAGAAGAAATACAGTATACCTGTAGAAGAATGGGAAAAAGCCCACGGTCAAACTCTTGAGGCTGGGCTTTATAGGGGTCTGATGAGAAGAGGGAAGCCAGAAGCTCAGATGGGATGTGCGTTGTCTGATATGCATAAATCAGCAGCAGAAGCCGCGGCAGCTGAATCAGCTGTTAATAATGTAGATTCCGATCACAGGGCTGTAGATCTTCGAAATGGCATGGCTGGCGCATAGGTGACCTTTCTTTTTCTGTCTTCATTGTAATAGAATTAGTTATTAGAGGTTAGAGATAAAGACGCGTTGGAGTTTGAATAAAACATAATAATAATTTAACGACGTCCCATTTTGGAGTTCGCACCCTTTCCTAGTAAGATCTCAATTTGATAAGGTTTAATTGAAAGGTATAGTTCTTGCCTTTCGTATATGTCTAACATGAAATACATACAACTGGAACCACGAGAAGAGATTGCTATAATAAGGATTAACCGACAGGAAGCCCTTAATGCTATGAATATAGATGTCATAACAGAGCTATCTAAAACCATTGATATCGTGGGAGTTGATGATGGCATTAGGGCAATAATTCTCACTGGAGCAGGAGAAAGGTCATTCTGCGCAGGTGCAGACATTGCATATATGGCTAATATTGACCCCGTTCAGGCCGAGAAATACGCATCTTCAGCACAGGCGGTATTAAATAAGATCGAAAGCTTGCAAAAGCCAGTTATAGCCGCGGTTAATGGTTTTGCTCTAGGGGGAGGCTGTGAGTTAGCGATGGTATGCGATATTAGAATTGCATCAAGTAACGCTAAGTTAGGTCAACCAGAGGTTACAATCGGCATTCCTCCGGGATGGGGTGGAACCCAGAGGCTACTAAGAATTGTAGGCCCGGCAAAAGCAAAAGAGCTTGTATTTACTGGTAAAATGATTACTGCAGAGGAAGCAGAACGGATTGGGCTTGTTAATAGAATAGTTGGTTTGACACCCGAGGAAGAAAACACAACAACCGAAACCACAACCAAAACCACTACTGTGAATCCATCGGATAGTTCATCTAAAGAACAGCTAAACAACGAGGAAATTCAAAAACGTGAAAAACAGAGAGACAGCGAGCTCGCTAAAGTTCTGAACAAAAAATTGATGAATGAGTGTCTTTCCTTTGCAAAAGAGATTACAAAGAATAGCTTTACTGCTGTGAAAACTAGCAAAATGCTAATCAACAAGGGAATGGACGCAGATATTGACACAGGATTACGTTTAGAAATTTATGGCTGGGCGTTGTGTTTTGCACATGAAGATAGACAAAAAATGATGTCATCTTTTTTGAATAAAGGAAAGAAGTAAAAGAACTATCCCTATTTTTTCTCTGTGAGCTACACGCTTTTTACTACTCTGGCACCCAAACTTGGATGTCCTATGAAGGTTCTGCTTTTTACCTTCGCTTCAGCGAATCCCATGGCCATTGCATCTGCTACTTTCCTTGCATTTTGTGTAGTCTTCAAAATAGAAATCACAGAGGGACCTGCTCCGCTTATCGTCACTGCAAGCGATCCAGAAGCTAAGGCATTTCTTTTTACCGAGTCATAACCTGGGATAAGCTTATTTCTCGAGGGCTCTACTATGACATCATGAATTCCCCTCGCTAACATCTCTGTGTCCTTCAGAGCAAATCCCGCTACCACCATACTCGCATTGGATACCGTGGTAACAACGCTCGTTAGCGGTACTTCTTTAGGTAAAATACTTCTTGCTATCCCTGTCTTTCCTTCTGGAACCTTGATCGAGGGAATCGCTACCACGAGTATGAGGTCTTTTGGTGGCTCAATCCTAATAAACTCTAGTCTGGGACTTGTTCGTACGATAATAAACCCACCTAGAAGCGAGGCTGAGACGTTGTCATAGTGTTTTGTGCCTGCACTAGCAATCTCGCCTTCCGCAGCATATTCTATCAATTTTGTCTTCTCGATTTTTAGGTCAAAGAGCTTATCAAACGCAATTGCAGCTGCGGCAGCCGAAGCTGCGCTACTGCCCAATCCAAATCCCACTGGCACTCCCTTAGAGATACTCACATCTAGGTCAAAGTCTACACCAAAATCTTTTGACATCTTTTTTATCACCAGTCCCGCAGAATTGGATTCTAATTTGGAGGGAACAATATTGCTGTTATTGTCGCTTTCTCCGGTCGCTCTAATGCTTATACAATTAGATCTTGTTGACATTCTGGATATTGTTATCTTATCACCAAAAAGATCTAGTCCAAGTCCAAATACATCATAGCCAGGACCCATGTTTGCAGTAGATGATGGTGCATAAGCTTTACACATTGACAAGAGATCTGACTGTCCCGCAGTCAACCGTTAGCTTCCTCTCCTTGATTAAGGATTCTGGATAGTGCTGCAGATAGAGTAACCATACCATTCATTGTGAGGCTAGAAACTGCTATGATTCCTTCCATAAATCCACTTCTGCTTAGGCTTCTTGCAATATCTTTGCATAGAAATGAATGTTCAGAATCCTTTTCACCATCGAGAGCAGATTCCAATAATGCTCGCGATGCAGACCATTTGATTACGTCTGGCAATTTTTCAATTATCAGATCTCTTTTGGTAAGGACGCTAATTTGGGAGGTCTTTAATCTTAATCTTACTGACGAAGCCAATAGAGAGATTGAAACATAATTGATAGGAGAGGAAACGAGTATGCCATCAAAAATGAATAGAGTAGCTTTGTTATCTGATTGAAAATGAGATACAAAGTAGGGTCCTCCTTCTCTAAATGCAAATAGTTCAATTTGTCCCGGCGTATCAACTAAAACGTAATCAGCATTCAGGCTGCTAACCTCATCTTGAATATCCTCTAATCGTGTTGCAATCATATCACTTGCCATTATTAGTGCGCCGTTAAGACCTAACTGATAACTGCTCATCAACGTGTTAATATCTATGTAATTTCGAACATCAACATCTGGTTCATAGGGTAGATCTGCTGAACCAGGGTCGAGGTTAAGACTGATAGCAGATGAGTTGCGGTCCTTATACCATTGAAGTAATCTAGATGTTAGGAGAGACTTTCCTGATCCCGCTGTGCCCGTAATAAAGATGGTATTCATTAATGTGGACTACTTTCAATTATTATTTATTATATCATTTTCTATTCAATGTGTAGAAATCAATTTACATATGGCACGAGATCACGGGATAGCTGTATTAGAAGATCACGGGTGAAACTATCTCAATACACATAACTATGACCGTCTTTACAATTTGATGTCAGGGTAATATTGTTCTTTTAAGTTTGACCAGATTTGATATCCAAACTTAATTCAAGAGTTGCACTACATGATTTATCTAGTCGTTGCCTTGACCCTCAATCACCATTAATGTCAGCGTCGACTTTATTTTGTCAATACGTCTCAAATGCCATGTTATTGTCTCTTTTAAAGTGTCAATCGTATCTGCGTTTACCTTTACAAGTATATCATATGCACCATATACTCCTGTAGCTTCAACTATGCCAGGCAACTTGTTAAGTTCATTAATGATCTCGTCTTCATAACCTAAATCACAATTGATTAATACATATGCTGTTGGCATTAAATACGCTGTATTTGTATTAGTATATTAGATATAAACCCCACGTATAGTCACATGGATCTGGGTTGGTTCTAAATGCTATTTATACAAAATCGCGGTTTCAGCATGTAAAGGGCGGCTTGACACATATTTCGATGATATGGAAGAATTACTCGTTCACAGCTTCTATTAACTATTATATGGCTAATATTATTAGACTTTGTGACCATTATTGAACTGGCGACTACTGGCAATACCTGCAAGTATTGTGCCGTTGCTACTTATGATTTTATTTACGCGTATTTCACCTGAAGATATATTTGCAGTAGGTGCGCTCCCGTTTGTAATTTCATGCGTATCAGTAATGGGAAGAATTATGTTACAAGCCTATCGTTTTAAATATTTTATTCGGGAGTTCATCGGCCGTGACATAAGCTCTACTGCTAACACAATATCTGCGCGTTTAGCCGGTGAATTTGTAACACAGACAACCCCCTCCTATGTCGGCGGAGAGTTAGTACGGATTGCTTGGTTGACAAAGAAAGGTGTGCCGGCAGGCAGGGCTGCCTGGTTAGCGACCATGGAAATTATTGCCGATGTGTTAGTAGGAACAATGCTTGGGTTTATTGCAGGAGCAATAGCAATCTACAATGGTGCTAGTTTTATTGGGATTATAGTCATATTAATTGCGATTCCTACTTTTGTTTTTTGGTTAGTACTTATCATTTTTTCTGCCAAACGCACTCTACGTCTGCCGTCTTTCTCATTAGCGATAGTACAAAAATTCGTTCCTAAAGAAAGAGCAGAACGTGCGATAAATTCAGTCAACAATGCCATGGCCGACTTGTGTAAAATGAGCAGGGCAAATTTTAACTCTATTAAAGCAATCAAAACCTTCGCTATTGGAATAGCAATCACCTTCGTCGCCTTTCTTTTTCAAGGCCTTTCATTTATGGTCTTGGCGAACGCAGTAGGATCTGATATCGGCCTGTTTGATTCCTTAATGGCTACGTCGGCATCCACTGTATTAGCCACACTCCCTGTAACGATAGGCGGATCCGGGCTGGCAGAACTTGGGTTATGGGCTTATGTCTCTGATCTCAACAGCATTCCAAACTTGGGCGATGTACTAAAAGACTCGCAATTGAGTGTAATTATAGTATGGAGAATTGCCTCATATCACGTTCCATTAGTAATCATGTGGATAGCTTTAATGAAAACAATAGGAAAAGCTCCGCTAAAAGATACAAAAACTTCTCCCTATTTGATATCCGAAGAAGACAAAAATGACCAGCCTGAGTCATTTAGCGACCAAGGAAAGGAAAATGATAAATTCTGAATGACAAAGTATCGTCAACAAATTAGATGCAAACAAAATAAAAACAACACTATAGTTACACGTAGAAAAGAATAGTTCTAATCTTCGCCTTCACTCTCGTTCTCTCCATCTGAGGGCAACGAGGTAGTGGCAATATCTGACTCGACATCCATAAGCTGAATTTCTTGTAATTCAAATCGATATATAGCATCCATTTGGAGGGAAAATTTAGATTTCAATAATTCAATGAGTTGGGTACTTAAATTCCCTCTAAATATCTTAATTCTAAACTCATAAACAACCCCTTTCATAAAGTCATTCATGGGTATAGATTTGGGAATATCCAAGCCTTCAATGATAGTTCTTCCATCTTGCAACGCTTCATAAAGTTGAATATCAATTTTTGACTGTTCTTGGTAAATATCAAGAATATAACCTGTCCTAATTAAGGTCTCTGGTTGGTCAAATTGCACTGTTTTGATTTCGTCTTCTGCCCATTTAGGCAGAGATTCTTCTGCTGTCTTGTCTGTTGTGTTCTTAGTTTTTCGCATATGGCTTGATTACCGTAATTGCATATGTAGTAGCCATATTTAATTGCATTTTGCTTCGGCGCAGACCATATATTTAGCGGCCCTAAATGATCTTCAAATCAACAATTCCGTATAGTATGAAGAAGTCATGTATACATTTACAAACTAACGAACTGTGATATTACTAGCAAGGACAAGATTAACAATTCTGCCAAAATAGGTATCATCTATTACCAATAGATTCGCAAGTTATATTATTTTTTCACTTATTCAGAGAATGCAGTCTAATTGTATTGTCTCTCTTTCCCTAAAATCCTAAAGACAACATCATTATAAGGCTGTTAATAGGTTAACTATGTCTTCCCATCAGAATATACTATGACCATGGCGATTGTTCTTGCAAATGGAAAAACTCTGAGCATAAAAATTAAGAAAAGCAACAGAGCAAAAAAACCTGCTATAATTGTTAATATTGTAGGAACATATGCGATAATCCCACCAGACTATGATATTAGAAACCTAGTCGAAATAATATCAGAGAAAAAGAACTGGATCGCTAAAGTCTCCAAATATTATGAAAGGTTAAGATCGAACTACGCTGAAGAACATCTCAGGGCAAATACAATTTGCTTTCTCGGAAAAAGATATAGGATTAAAATAATCAAGGATAGATACTCGTTTGCGGTAGTGTCAAAAAGCCTAAATTTAATAACTTTCCATGTCATTGATAAACGTAAGTTTAAACATGACGTTTTTAACTGGTATAAAGATGAAACCGCAAGAGTCATTAAGACGCATTTACCTCTTATTGCCTCAAGATTAAACATACATTATAACACATTCTCTATAAAAAGGCAGAACTCAAGATGGGGCAGCTGCTCAAAGAAGGGGAACCTAAATTTTAGCGCTCTTTTGTCTGCAGCTCCTCTAGAAGTCATTAATTATGTAATGATTCATGAGCTCACGCATATTATAGAGCCCAATCATTCAAAGCAATTTTGGAATCATGTAGGGAGAGCAGATCCTGAGTACGATGACCATAAAAAATGGCTTAGCACATATGGAGCGTTGATCAGTATGAGCCGGATAAGTATGGAAAGACAGACTGGTGATATATAGCAATTTTCTCACTATCAGCAAAATACGGTAGTTCTAAGATTGACATCCACAAGCACATTCATCGGTACGGGGAGATATTTGCATTGTATAGTATGTTGGTCAAATAATATTATATTTGGCATTCTGAGGAATAAAATATTGTTAAATCGAAATAGAGCCAACACGAGACTTGTCATAAATGCAGAGAGCTTGAACGCATTACTGAGTGACAAGAGTAAAAGAAAGAAAATGGTAATTGTGGACGTTAGAACTTTTGCTGATTATATACGTGGACATATTCCAGGTGCTATCAATGTTGATCTAATGCACTTCCATTGGATTGATACCTCTAAAACCGGAATATCACAATTTAATAAACAAACCAGAATCCTTCTCTCGAATCTCGGACTATCTAAAGACATGAAGGTGATCTTTTACGAAGGCAACTCCGGACCAACTGCTGCCAGAGGGGTTTGGCTGCTGAATTACTTCTCACATCGGAATGTTTGTTTGCTTGATGGTGGATTTGAAGAGTGGCAAAAAGAAGGATTCCCTGTAGAAACAAAGACTAATCCATATCGACACTCCTCCTTCATAGGTATGGTTGAGCCCGAAATTCTCGCAACCTATAAGGAGATACTTACTGCGATAAAAAATAAGGACAATAATGTATTAATTGTTGATACACGCTCCAGTTCCGAATTTGACGGGTCCGTTCTACGTGCAGCCAAGGCGGGGCACATCCCTAATGCAATAAATATTGACTGGAGTAAAAATATCGAAGATGGAGCCTTCAAAGTCCAAAACAAGCTAAGAGAAATATATTCTCACATCCCTAAAGATAAAGAGATCATAACATACTGTCAAGGTGGATACAGAGCTTCTAACACCTATCTTGCATTGAAAATGATCGGTTATAGTAACGTAAAGGTTTATCTTGGATCATGGGGAGAATGGGGCAACAAGGATGAACTTCCTACTGAAAACTAGCACTAAAAGACAGAAAATTCTCCTTATTTGAGGCTTCACTAAACCAGTAATATTCCGCAAACTGTACAGGAACCATTTTTCGACGAACCCTAAAATATTGGAACTGATGTAACCATGAGGATGGCTGACAAAAAAAAGAAGAGCGATAGTAGGAATAGAGAGGACAGTTATTTCGCAGCTGGCAGGCGCAAAAGAAAACGATATATGAAAATTATTGTCCCCGTTATTATCGCTGTTTCAGCAGTGGCTGTTATTTCTGCTATTGTATATTCGATACAGCCCAGTAATAGTAATAAATACGGACCGATAGGCTCAGCCCACGAGCATGCAGCTTTTCTCGTAAAGTTGGATGGAGTCCCTATTGATTTTAGTGAAAGCAAATACCAAGTAAAGTCCAGATTTATACACGTTGAAAATAATGATGGCACAACTCTACATAGGCATGCCACTGATGTGCCCTTCATAGAATTTCTCAACAGTGTGGATATGGATATCAAGAATGGATGCTTTGTAGGAGATGATGGAAGAGAATATTGTGATACCGCTGATAAAAGATTACGATATTTTATAAATGGAACTGAAAGTGGTTCTGTTTCAGATTACGTCGCAAATGAAAATGACAGGATACTTGTAATCTATGGTGACGAAAATGACAATGAAATAAAGCAAGAAATCGATGCTCTAAGACAAATCCCAATCCGAAGATAGTTCAAGTTAGCGGCAATCGAGATTACTAGAAAATCACCCAAGTGGCATAGAATCAACTGGACCTCTAATGCGAAGGGATTGAGATCATCTCTAATTCCAAATCCTACATTTTTTCAATACTATTATGTCAGAATTGTTTCTCTCCCTTAACTGCGTCAACAAGTAATGGGAATGGTATGAAAAGGAATATTGACGTAGTCTATGATGATTTCGAGAGCGATAAAAATACAACAGTGAAATTTGCTATTTAGCTCTGATTACTGGTCTTGGTCCTGTAACTTGATAGTTGCTCCGTTAATATCCATACTATGCCATATTATGTCG
>JALZES010000037.1 GCA_030861915.1 Thermoproteota archaeon | reverse complement strand
GATAAGGCTGGTCTCAATTTTGATGAATACATCTTACACAGGGGTAAAATTATGAAGATGTATCTTCCACAGGATAATATTGAACATCTAGATCTGAAAGGACTTGTCACCTACGACAAGAGAAAGTGGGAAAATGACCTTTTACGTGGCATCGAAGTCTCCTACGGGACTAGATTTACCTTTGATAGCTTTCCAACCTCAGATTTTGATTACGTTTTGGACTGTACAGGTTATCACCGCTCGCTTCTACCCCGATCGAAACATGATTTCGTTATCCCGGCATACGAATACCTTGTCGAGAACGTTAGAGATCTGGACGAGTTTTACGTAATAGGGTACAAAGGAGCAAGAGGCTACTTTTGGTATTTCCCGCTGAATGGCAAGCGCGGATATGTCGGTGCGGGGGATATAGATAGGAAGTACCTTGGCATTAAGGAATTTTTTCAAAACAACCCATCCGCTAGGATTATTAGGAAGATAGGAAGGCCCATCAGGCTAGCCCCACCAATAAACAAGAAGCCATTCTTCCTAAAAAATATAATAGGAGTAGGCGAATCGATAGGTTGCGTCTTCCCAATGTTGGGTGAAGGAATTATTCCTTCTCTGATATGCTCAGATATATTCCTAGAGGTATTAGATGAGGGCAATATGTTCGATTATAATGGCTATACTAATCGAGTCCTTAAAAAATTCAGTTATTATCACGATGTCTACAAAATAGTGAGACTGAAAATGAGTGGCAGCCTGAACACTATAAAACATTTTAAGCTCTTGATGAGGATGTATACCAACATGAAAAGAGATGAACAGCGTTTTGGCTTCGAAGTCAGTTTTGACAAAATGACAAGGCTTATCCGCGCCCTATAAATGGGTGTAACCTAGTCTAAAGCGTTCCAAGTAATCCTCCTCGATCTTTCTTAGGGCAAGAACGACGTCTCTGGTTTCGTGGTCCCGGCTATACAGTATAGCATACTAGCAGAAACTTGAATCGACCTTCCTCGACACGACCGGAGCGAGCCACTTATTGGCTCTTGGGTAGGGATAAATATATCATCATATATTTTTCACAATCAAATTTGTCACCATATTTCTCAATCTTTTCCTCTGATATGTACTTACGTAGTGCCGCATCCTTTCATCGTATAGGCTGTTGTAACCGTCATTTTTTGGCTTATAGGGAATAAGTTTTAAGGAAAACTGCAGGAAATAACGATACGTTATTTGGATGATCACCAAGAAACGAAAGAACAACCTGTCAGTTTGTCACGCGTCAGAGAACCGCTTTCAAGGTCTCGCTAGTATGCAGGTTATCTTCCCCCCTTGATGTCTTCCATCTGATAAACTTTGAACAATTCGTTTTGGTATACCGGCTTGGTCCTCACATAAACGTCTAGATACTCTAGTAGATCGGACGTCCGCGATACCAAATAGCAAGACTCCGACTTGCAATATTTAATGGATTTTAAAGCACTATGTTGGTTGGAATAGTACTTAAACACCCTTTCGTCTTTCAATTCTAGTTCCATCCATCCTCTCCAATGATTTTCTCCTATAAACAAGGCATTCTTTGGCGTATTGTCATTTATCCATGATATCATGCTTGTAAGTTTGCTGGTGTCTTTTATCGCAATTGAATTGAATTGCATGGTTGACGGTCCATATGGCTCTATGTTTTGACCCACTGTGTACTGCCAGAACCAGGCGAATTGGTGAGGCATTATCTCGTACGAAATTCCCAGGACAGCGCACGATCCCAATATTATACATAGTATTGGCGTCCTGTGCCTTGAACGGACTTTTTGCCCCAAATATACGAGGATACCATAGCCTGCGAAAATGGATAGAAAAGTGCCAAACAAAAAGATCCATCGGTCCGCGACTAGAGATTGTTTGTCTGGAAAAACTAACCACGAAAAAGAACCTATAGCAGTAATTGCAGTAACGACTTTTAAGAACCTGCTGTCGGAGCGCATAAAACCAAATCCACCAGGAATTAATAGAGGACCATTGACAACTAAGAAAAGCGCGAAAAGAGCAGTGGGGTTATATTTCTCCGGAGGCGGAGTGGCGAGGTTCAGTGATGGGCTTGCATTTGAGGTTTGAAGAGACTGTTGTATGTTACCGTACTGAGATACTATTGCAATGGCAAATAGTACAGTTGTTATCAGTGACAGAAAAGTTATGTATCTTACTCTAACTGCCAAAGCATATGCGATGAGTGAAGAGACAAACAGGACTCCCACCATTTTATCCAAAAATACTGCTACCGAAGCAGCGATATATGACCCTATTAACCTGATCTGTCCTATCCTAATCCTTGAGGGGCCGATAAGAGATACCGAGATTAGCAACAAAGTGAGAGCAAAGATATCTTTCTGTAGATCCCACGAGGTTCTCAAAACGGGTAACTGTAAAATGACGAACAGCGCCAAATATGCACCATAAATTTCGTTGAACCTTAGCAGCTTCCGAGATATTAGAAACAAAGAGACTGAAAAGAATCCATATAATATAACGCCCGCTGAACTAACGAGGAAGTGTGGTGACAGACCTGTAGATGAGTGTAATGAATACAGAATCAAGATGTAAACAGGAAGTTGTCCAGATATGACTGACCAATGCTCTTCCAGGTTGGTAATTACGGGAATATAGTAGTTTATGACGTCGTAGCCTATGGGATACGGATAAGCCACCAACTCGGGAAGTGCGCGAATCACACTTCCTGCCAGGAAAACAAGTATAATGAGACGTTTTCGGAGCTCCGTAAAAATTGAATCAATAATTACGGTATTTTTGAGAATTGCAATAAAGCTAGTCATGTAAGCTCAGAATATAAAGTGTTGCGGAACTATAGGGAGAATGTTAGTGCGAACAATGGGGCTTTATCACAATTTCTTGCTTTATTGTCTCGTGCTTGTAGGAGAGGCTTGATCCTCACAAGATACGATATATCATGCTCTCGAGCTCTTTATTTTGATAACACTTAAGCACGGTTATGATAATGGTTTTTAATGTCATATAGCTTA
>JALZES010000025.1 GCA_030861915.1 Thermoproteota archaeon | reverse complement strand
ACGAGGTTCTTCCCTTCAGAAGTTCCCGCTTGTGTCACTTTGACTGATGTCGTCAGCCTTTTCCGGTTTACCATTTGTAAGCGCTTCTTGTAAAAGCAGCTCTGTCCTAAGATGCTTTGCAAGATCTGTTACCGTAATAATTCCGATGACTTTTCCTTCTGACAGGATCGGAAGTCTGCGTATGTTATGGTTGAGCATTCTTTGAATAGCAATGTCTATAGAGGTGTCCGGACCTGCAAAGGTTAGAATTCTTGACATAATCTCCCCGACATTGACTTTGGAAATTTCCAATTCCTTAGAGCAAATTTTTTTTACGAAATCTCGTTCAGTGATTATTCCAATAGGCTCTTCTCTGTCCACAACGATAACAGAACTAATGTGTTTATCTGTCATAAGACGAGCAGCTTCAGCTGCCCCTCGGCTAATATCAATTGTGACAACATCCTTCGTCATAATATTCCGAACCGGTTTTGTCATTACGTATTCTACCTGAATCTAAACATAAAAATCTTGTAAGTATCACGACGGATTAAATTCAATAATTTTGCCTCACCTGGAGTAAGCAAGAGTTTATTAGGTTAATGGGATCGCAGAAATATCGGGGATGGCAAAAGTCGCCATAGCTGTATTTCCGGGGAGTAATTGCGAGAGAGATGTCCAAACCGTACTCGACAAAGTTTACAACTTTCAGCCCGAGCTAGTGTGGCACACGAAGTCGAATCTACGGAATTATGATGCCATTATAATTCCAGGAGGCTTTTCATATGGTGACCGACTTCGTGCCGGCGCGATTGCTGCCCACAGTCCGATTATCAAAGAAATAAAAAGGCTTGCAAAAGAAGGCATTCCTATTTTGGGTATATGTAATGGATTTCAGATTTTGGCGGAAGCCGGGCTCCTTCCGGGTGCATTAGCAGTGAACAATTCCCTGAGGTTTGTTTGTAAATGGGTAAGCGTTAAAATTGCAAACAAGGACACACCATTTACTAGGACATACAGGAAAGGTGATATTTTCAACATACCTGTTGCACACGGAGAAGGGCGTTACGTTGCTGAAGCCGAGACTATCAACAAAATGAAACTCAATAACCAAATTGTTTTGGTTTATTCTGGGAAAAATCCGAACGGTTCTACTGAGGCAGTCGCGGGGGTATGCAATAAGAAAGGGAACGTTGTGGGGCTGATGCCTCATCCAGAGAGAGGAAGTGAATCAATTCTGTCCCCACCCGGCCTGAATAACTCCTTTGGTTTCTTTGAGTCTCTTAGAGTTTATTGCAGCAGAAGCCATTAATATAGCGCGGGCCAAACCATAATCACGTCTTCGCTAAGATGACTTCACTGACCTCAGAAGAGCTGCGATATGTCAGAAAGAAACTAGAAAGGGAACCGAATGAACTTGAGCTTAGAGTACTCGAAGCCGAGTGGTCTGAACATTGCTCCTACAAGTCCTCTAGGAGACTAATAAAGCAGCTGCCGAACAAAGGAAAGCACCTTCTGCTTGGTCCTAGTTCCGATGCCGCCGCGCTAGACATAGGGAATGGATATGTTCTGAGTGTGCATATTGAAAGCCATAATCACCCATCGGCCATCGAACCTTATGGGGGAGCGGCTACAGGAGTTGGTGGGGTAATACGTGATATTGTGTCTATGGGAACACGACCAATTGCATTGCTAAACGCTCTCAGGTTTGGTGATGTTGACGAGGGTGCAAGAGGCCATTCAAAGTCAAGATGGCTCTTTGGGAACGTAGTTAGAGGAATAGCAGACTATGGGAATTGTGTAGGCGTTCCTACGGTTGCTGGAGAAGTGGAGTTTGATTCCTCTTTCGAGGAATATTGCCTGGTTGACGTTGCGTGTATTGGATTAGGGAGAACCGACCAGATCGTTAGCAATCGTGCTAGCATTGGTGATTACATTGTCCTTGTGGGTGGCGCCACAGGACGGGACGGAATAGGAGGGGCAGCTTTTGCCTCTAAGGGGATGTACGAAGAAAACAGGTCTGCTGTTCAGGTTCCCGATCCATTCGAGGAAAAGCTCTTAATTGAAGCTACGATGGAAGCGGTAGAAAACCATTACGTAAAAGCGCTAAAGGACCTAGGAGGGGGAGGACTTTCTTGTTGCCTTTCTGAACTTTCAGATACTTTGGGAAAAGGCTTTGATGTCGAGCTGAGTAAAATTCATTCGAGTGAAAAAAATCTTGGTCCGGCAGAACTTATGGTATCTGAGTCGCAGGAGAGGATGCTGTTTGTTACTGATTTGGGAGGGTTGAAGGGACTAAAGAATATCTTGACAAAGTACAGCCTTAATTTCAGTCTAATAGGTAGAGTAAAAGGCCACCGAGACCTCGTATTAAGATTTAGGGGAGAGATCGTAGGAAAAATGCCATCAGTCCTTGTGTCACACGCACCGTTAGCCTTCAGACGCTCTGCGAGGCCTCGGTATATCGATGAGATCGTAAATGGCGCGACCACTCCCGGTGTTCCACACAACCTGAGGGAGGTATTGTTAGCGATGATTTCTTGTCCATCAATTGCGAGTAAATCTTGGGTGTACGAGCAATTCGATCACGAGGTCGGAACAAGAACTGTTCTAAAGCCCGGTTGGTCTGATGCCTCAGTCCTTAGACTTCCAGGTAACAAGTTTGTATCAGTCAAATTGGATGGAAATTCAAAACACACTAACTTGAATCCTTACCTCGGAACGTTAGGTTGTCTGTCTGAGTGTTCTAGTAATGTAGTATGTACGGGAGCAGAACCGATCGGAATAATAGATCATCTCCAGTTTGGCAATCCGGAAAATCCCGAGACCTTCTGGCCATTAGAAGAATCAGTGAGAGCTATTACTGACTTTTGTAGATTTATGGAGATTCCAGTTGTGGGGGGGAAGGTAAGTTTGTATAATGAAACAATAAGAGGCCCAATAAAGCCAACACCACTGATCGGATGTTTGGGTATTATAGAAGATGCTGGTTGCATAACCCGGCCAGTACTGAAACCAGCAAATTCCATCTTTATTCTGGGTTCGACATCTGATGAAATGGGAGGCTCGGAATACTACGAGTATTACCATAAGGTTGTCGCGGGGGCTGTTCCAGACATTAACCTCGATACTGATAGGTTGAACAAACGGGTAATTCTTTCTTTGATAAAGGATAATCTGGTTACATGCGCACATGACTGCTCAAAGGGAGGATTGGCTATTGCACTGTGTGAAATGGCCTTGGCAGGAAGAACTGGAGTTGAGGTGGATTTGGACTTGCTTCCTAATACCTGCAGCAGAATAGATAATCTTCTGTTCTCAGAGTCTCACTCCAGGTTTATACTTGCGACCAGCGAACCTACCAAGGTCGAGGAGTCCTTGAAATCAACCCCTGGACTGCTATATGCCGAGATAGGGAACACTTTGTGCCGAGGAGACAATCAAATAGTCTTCGTCAAATCAGGTTCACCTATTCTCTGTAGTTCCATTAAAGAATTGGAAAGCAAATACAACTCGCTATGCAAGACTATGTCCTAAGCTTCATTATTATCTAGTACGTTGTGATGATAGGCTTTTATTCTGTATAACCTAAAATGCAATTAGTGAGTTCACTATTATGATCCTTATCTTGCACTATACTTCAATTCTTATCTATGCTCCCGGACGCGGAGAGGAAAGCCAATATGGTACATGAAAATTGTGGGGTAGTAGGCATCTTTTCCCTAGATGGAAAGAATGTTGTGCCATTGGCTATAGATTGTCTCCGTGCTCTGCAACATCGAGGACAGGAATCGTGGGGAATAGCGGTCCCGGACAAAGCGCCATTTCGTAGACTAGGACTGGTCTCTGGAAGTGCACAACATTTTCAGAGACTAACAAAGAAGTATGCATCTAGGGCAGTAATAGGGCATGTTAGATATTCAACATTTGGCAAGAGCACAATACAAAACGCTCAGCCGTTAAAGGTTGGGGACCTATGTGTTGCCCATAACGGAACTATTGCCAATGTAGAGGAATTGGCCGGAATGGTTGGCGGATGCAGCTTTACGCCGCAGACTATGAGTGACACACTGATTGCAGCTCAGCGTCTTGTGTCGCTAACAAAGGAGGGCGATGATCTTAACCGAGCACTTGGTGTTCTACGACAGGAAATGGTTGGATCATTTTGCTTTACCTTTCTGACTGATGATGGCTCTGTGTACGCCGCACGCGATGCCAGAGGCTTTCGTCCACTGGTTCTAGGTTACCTAAAACAATACAACGCCTTTCTGGTGGCCTCAGAATCCTGTGCCTTCTCTGTGATAGGAGCAGAGCTGCTAAGGGACGTATCGCCAGGAGAATTGCTAAAGTTTAGCGACAGGGGCTTAGAGTCGGCGCAATTTTGCAAAGAAAAACCACACTCGCATTGTGCTTTTGAGTATACGTATTTCGCTCATCCTAGCAGCATAATGGAAGGCGTTAGCGTTTACCAGGCGAGGAGGAGAGTTGGCCA
The DNA here is from genome assembly GCA_030861915.1 of Thermoproteota archaeon. Taxonomy (GTDB): domain Archaea; phylum Thermoproteota; class Nitrososphaeria; order Nitrososphaerales; family Nitrososphaeraceae; genus TH5893. The sequence goes on along the minus strand of JALZES010000025.1, from coordinate 1,722 downwards.
GCTACTGGCGGAGAAGTTTCCTATACCAGAGGCTGACGTTGTTATTCCCGTACCGGATTCCGCAAGACCCGCCGCTCTAGGCTATGCTCAGAGACTGGGGTTACCTTTTGAAGAGGGGCTTCTCAAAGACCGATACAGCAAGCGTGGCTCCATGAGGAGCTTCATCGAACCTTATCAGGCAAGTAGACTCGCTATTAGCAGCAGCATTACTCCTATACGAACTATCATTGAAGGTAAAAATGTGGTCGTTATTGACGACAGCATAGTTAGAGGTACAAGCTCTGCTTCCATTATTGAAACCATTCGTAGAGCCGGTGCCAGCAAAATCAGCATGTTAATTACATATCCTCCAATTAGGTTTCCCTGTTATGCTGGAATAGACTTTCCATCCCAGGAAGAGCTCTTGGCTTATAGAGCAGCGATGAGCGAACATTCAGAAATCGGTATATCAAGAAAGATATCAGAAAGTATAGGGGCGGACTTTGTGGGTTACAATGACACGTCAAATCTGGCCAAAGCTATCGGCCTTCCCGAAGAGGAATTATGCTTTACCTGTTCCACAGGGGACTACACTCCACTTGGAATTAGACCTGTCTTCAAGACAAGACAGGAAATGAAGGGGAATAGGTAATAACGTGACCACCATATTAGACCGATCTTGAGACCCGCTGGGAACTCAATTGTGAACTCCCAAAAAAATATCACTAGCCTCTTTTAGACTAAGTGTAAGTTCTATCTGCCTAAGTCACTGTAATTTGATGCAAACAGGTATCATAATTTAGGATTCGCTACAAGGACTCAAATAGGAATATAATATCGATCAATTACTTCTGCTGCATGCGGTTAGTGGTTATGATGGCCGCCGGTCTAGCGTCCGTTACTGCTGCAATGGTTGGGTTGTTTTTGATATCAACCATTCCTACCAAGAGCTATTCTTTGGATGTGGATGCGATGAAAGACGAACAATCCTTGTTTGTTAATGCACGCGTTATTCTGACAAATAACGGAAAGCAGCCACTGACAAACCTAAGTATCAATTATGGTCCTACCACGGAGTTGATTGTTAAACTCGATCCAGGTCAGAAGGTTTCGCTGTCCCCTCCTGCTGGGAGCAATTTGGACAACGTAAGGGTCTCCGCTAATGAGGGGATAGACGTGACGAAGGAATATCGTAAACCCATCAAGTTACCAGGCATGATAGGTTCTTGAGCCTCAATCACTTCTTGTATTTTTCTGGACCTATCCTCTTTAGCCTGGAGTCTTTTAAAGCAATTTCTCTACTTAGTTTAATTTTATATTCATTGACTTTTTCACCAACTTCCAGGTGGCTTGTTCCCACAATCTGGGCTGCAAGTATTCCTGCATTTCTCGCCCCGTTAATAGCCACAGTCGCGACCGGAACGCCCGGAGGCATTTGAACGATTGATAAAAGAGAATCAAGTCCGTTGAGTGAAGAACTTTTGATAGGAACTCCTATAACAGGAAGCGATGTAATCGCTGCAATCATACCGGGCAAGTGAGCTGCTCCTCCCGCTCCGGCAATTATCGCCAATATTCCTCGTTTTCTGGCAGCCCGTGCATACTCAAACATTAATTCAGCCGTCCTATGTGCAGAGAGAATTCTTGTCTCATGATGGATGCCGAAATAATGTAGCATCTCTGCTGCATCTTTCATTATAGGTAGGTCGGAATCGCTACCCATTACAACAGCAACGAGAACTC
>JALZES010000115.1 GCA_030861915.1 Thermoproteota archaeon | reverse complement strand
GTTTTAAATAGGCACTTTGCAATATACTGAAATCAAAACCCTTGCTAGCCTTTGACTATATGAACTGAGAATGGGTGGGTGGGCCGGGTGGATTGAAGAGAAAAACCTTTAGAATTGAGACTCGATGGAGCCTGGCACAGAATGAACATGGTGGAACCTCTTCTCGAAATAGTACCAGGAGTTAGTGTGATTCAACGGTATCTGCCAATAATCTTTCAATCTTATCAGCTATGTTATAATCGCGCTGAAGTACAAGTCCGACTAATATCTCATATGATGGTACGGGTAGCAGCATCAATTTGCAATTTTTATGGATGCTGATTATAGCTTGTGCTTCTCCAAACATATCCTTTACTTCGTTTACCAGACTAAGGATTCCTACAGCCAGAGTTGCACCATATTTATCGCCATCTACAGTTACTCCATACGCTTTTCTAAAAGACTCTTTAGATTTAGCGGCGAGAATATTTCCTTTCTTATTTATTATTGAAATACCCAGTATCTCATCATTGGTGGATAAAATGTCATCTACTATTCTTTGCGCAGCACTAGAGGTGACCACTACCATGAATTGGTTAACATCATTCAAGTAAAAAATATTATCATGATCAGAAGTGGGAAGAGGATAAGGATCACCGTCTTTTAAAATGTAGTGCATACTGAAAAGGCAACGGTGATACAGAAGAGATTGCTTTATGGGAAGTCCTAATTCAGTAATAGTGATAGAGTGCCATCGCAGAAAGCCTTTTGTCATATTGTGATCAAGATTAGATCGACGTATCATACATTCAGATGTGTGTATGACACGTGCCGCAAGTCTTGAAAGGGTGTGTCGATCTTGGAAGAAGAAGAAAAAAGAGACCCAAATTTAGATAACACGATAGCACAGCTTGGGATTGCAGAATATCAGATAAACAAGTTACGCCGCATCCTTGCCAGCAGACTTGACAAGTCCAATCCTCTTGCATTTTCGAAAAGGCATTCGACATATGCCTTCAGATTTGAGGATAGAGTGTACAGAATCACCATTGAAGCGGACACGTTTGACCTTGGAAGTAGGTCAACAACCTGCTCTTTAAGAGATGCGGTGAAATCCCCCGCTTTTATTATCCCGTTCGCTCTGTCCTTAGCAATCTTTTGCGTGCTAGCTCTTCTCAATCTGTATTGGACTTCTCCGGTACTCGGAACCTTGTCTGATAGGGAGCTGAGCATGTTGGAGGGGCAGTATTCTCTGATACTAGATCGATGTGCTGCCCTTATGAACGATGATCGGGCTAACCCCCGCAGCTTTGGAGCCCAGTACTCGGTCTGCAACAAAGCCATCGTCCAGTTACAGGGAGTTTGCAAAGAACATCATATAGTAACATGTGAAGATGAAAGGATAGAGCTTTACCTTACTGGAAATAAAGCTCGGCCCTGAAGCTAAGAAAATCCCACATATCTGCGCTGTCTATGAGTACAAGTTCCTACTAGCGCCCTACCTTAATGTAGGAACTTTTTTGCTATCCCTGTTGCTCTCTGCAACATTTGAAAAGAATATAAAAGCAGACTTTTAGGTTAATCATTTTTCGCAGTTGAGAACGTCTGATGCATCTACAATTTGCCCAACATGCATTCTTTCTTGGTTATCGTTCAGAATCTTAAACTTACCCCTTCCGACATGTTGGAGTTGCGCCCTAAAAACTTGCTTAGAATGTTCAACTATGCACCATGTCCACACATCGTCACCTTGCCGTTGTTTTTTTCTGAACAAAATATTATCAGCCAGAACCCAAATATGTTTCGAATTAAGCTTTATAATATTTTACTTTGTCCCTATTAATATTTGGAGCAAAATGCCAAAGTTTGATTTATTTAAGTTCTTGAAAGAGCCTCTCTCTTTCCTATTGTTATAAATCCTTCGTTTAACTTTTCTCTTAGTATATCTAACCTTGCCACTACACCAATCAGCTTATTGCTGTTGTCTTCTACCACAGGAACTAACACAATTTCTTTTTCAACCACGATGCGAATTATTTCTTCTATTGGCGTGTCTTTCTTCACTACTGATGGATTTGTAGTCATTATATCCCTTGCCAACATTGTGTTAAGCTTCTTACCACCTTGTAGAGCTTTTATGATATCAAGTGCAGTAACTATGCCAACAACGGCACCATTATCATCTACAACAGGTACTCCATTAAACTCTCCTGCAAGAAGTCTTGAACTTATTTGTTCAGCATTGGTATTTTCTTTTGCTACAACCACTTGTGGAGACATCAAATCATAGGCATTCAAATCTTGTAATCCCTATTTTATACTTGTGGACTACAATGTTTATTATGATTTGGAATCAAAAAAGTCATTGCTGAGTCTGACGTACTTTAGAATCTTTTACCCTAGATATTTCTCTGATGAAAAAAGCTGTTTGAATTATTATCCTCTATTATTCGCATAGGATGGCTTTATGCTAACAAGCATTATCAATACATCTCGATGTTCATTGCTGTCTAAAAAAAGAGGAGGGGTTTTTACTATTTTCCAACTAATAGATAAATATGAAATGTCTGCTTGTTGCAGGATGGATTGGAAGAAGTAGAGGAGTCAGTTATTGCCAATCAACAGGAGAACAGTAAGAGAAAGATATTGCTCCCCACGATGC
>JALZES010000022.1 GCA_030861915.1 Thermoproteota archaeon | reverse complement strand
ATGTTTAGGTATCTTATAATTTGTTCTTCCACCTTCAGTAGATACAAAAATGGAATTTTCATCCACGCCGTCAACATTCCCTATTAAATTTCCTTCACTTGATCTGACAGTTTTATGAACAACTGATTCCCAGTTTGCCACTCGATCTGACACTTAAAGCCGCTTCAAAAATATAGTAACGATATATTTAAGGATGTATATTTAATATTGTAACGAAGTCCTAAGTTAGCCGATCCTTATCTTCTGTGATTTTGTATTTCAAAGATCACTGTTTTATTGTTGATTTTGTTGTGTAAAAATAATCAAGCCTATTTGTTGCAGCAAATTCAATTGATCTACTACATCCCAATGACCTACAATCATTTTGTCCTCTGTTAATAAAATTGTGATAAGCGACAGAAGAAGAGATCTGCTCAGACATCAATTGTTAAATGAGTAGCGATTATATAACCATAGTATACACTAGTTATAATAATCCCTATAATGTGAGGCAAAGGTATCTGATATTTTGTGATCGGCTACATCTCTCAAAAACTGCCTTCTAATTAATGTCCCATATATTACTAAATCACGGGCGAGCATCTTTATTCTCTTTGCTAATGTAGAATTAACTAAAATTCCTTTCGAATCAAAGTCTTTTTCTCCATTTATTGATATGTTATAAGGCATACTCCATCCGTAGCACTGACGAATGGCTGTTCGCATCTGATCTGCAACTGTCAGCCCTTTTTCATGTGATGCTACTATATATCCAAATGTTTTTCCAGCGAACTCTTCCCAGAAGTAGTCAAGAAAGTTTTTCACTGTACCTGACATCGAGCCATGATAATCAGGTGATGCTAATATCAATGCGTCAGCCCATTTCAATGCTGTTGTAATTCTTTCCAAACCACTCTTACTAATATTATTGGAATCAGACTCATTTGAAGGAGGTCCGCCTGGATCATAGAGTGGAAGATTTAACTCACGTAAGTCAAGCATATATGACTCTGAGCCATATTTTTTTGCTTCTTCTAATGCTATTTTTAAGCCAAGGGTACTGTAGGATTCCTGTCGCAAACTACCAGCTATACCCAATACATTTATTGTACCTTCTGGGCGTATGCTTCTTTGATTTCCCTTCTGTAATAGGTTTAAAGATTGAATTTGGGATTTAACGTTATTAATCATAACTATATAAAATAAAAAAGTCATTTATAAGCAGTTAGGTTTACAAATTATATGGATTCTGAATATTGATATTCTGGTACTCATGGGAAACGAGCAAGTTGTTTGATAGATTATTGTAGTCTAGGTTACTCCGCATACCACTTTTTAGGTTAGCCTCAAACTTTCTATATTTGCTATTCCTTGAGCTCAAAAGTCAGTTAGATTACCGCAAAAATCGAAGGGGTACCTGAAATGAGTAATTGGATAGTTGCGTTTGATGTAACGTCATAAAATACTAAACTATAGATCTTGGATTAATTAGCGGAGAAAGATGGTGTAATGTCTGAATGCTATTATCCTTAGGCTTTTCTGTTCCGTCTTTTCTTGGTAGGCCAATAATGTGATTGAAGCAACAATCTCCTTTACTGGTCCTATCTCTTTCTCTATGTTCTTTCTCGCTGTTTATCCAGAAGGTTTATCTTTTACATGGTAAGAAGTTTCTACATCTCCGGACTGCCATCACTACTGCTAGCTCTAGACTCGACTAATCTTTGAAGATCTTTGAAGGTCACTAACTATAATATGAGAGAGCGAACTATTAGCTTTATCGAGCAAGCCGAACAGTTTACTTTTTCAAGAGGCCGTGTACTCCAAGTCCAATTAAACCAAGGATAAGAAGTGCAGTAGCTAAAGTAGGAAGTGTCGACATCATCAGTGGACTATTTGTTGCTTCTTCTATTACTGTTTCATTATCAGGAGAATATGAATAAAGCGCTTCAAGTATCATGGGAGGAACCATTACAATACCTATTCCTATGATAAGTATTGCAATAGGTATAATGGAAGTTATAGCGGTGATGCTTGGCATAGTATCCGTATTGTGTGTATGTAAATCCTTAAACTCCATGAATAAAAAATGGCCAACGTACTAAAAAAGTAGTCAGCCTTCCTCGTCTTCTCCTTCACTTTCACCACCGGTGGTTTCATCTCCATCCTCTCCATCCGTTGCTCCTATAGTTGGTCCTAAAGTTGTTGCTGGTCCGGTGGCTGTTCCAGCCGGCTCATATATTGGTTCAAAGCAATCTCTTATTTCCTGTTCAGTAGGGACTGACTGAGCGGTACCATCTATCGCATCAACAACATTTTGTGCTGTATCATCACTATCAGCTTCTCCAGTACCATCAAACAGACAGTTAATGAACTCTGCAAAATTATCAGGATCGTCTGTGTTATCAGTAGTCTGTGCATAGACTGGAATCGTTGCAGTCGTCAATAGTACGGCAATAGCTGCTATTGTACATGAGTATTTTCCCTTTTTCATGTCAGAATTCCGACAACATTCTAAATAAAACGTTTTCTAGTATTACGTCCAATCCTCTTTCAATTAATTGTTTTGCGGCTATCTCGCCTTTAGTAAGGTTCCTTGCGCTCAATATAACAGTAAGACCTAATTGAGCTAGCTGACGGCAAGTTTCAAATCCAAGACCTCTATTGGCTCCTGTCACAAGAGCGATTCTATTCCTCTCCTTCTTTTTAGCAGTCATCTTTTAGGTTCCTAGGATGATCCAATGAGGACGGCAATATTTCAAGGCTATTCTCAAAGTCTATCCGAGCAGTGATTTCCGATAGGCTAAAAGAACTTTTGAAAAAATGAAAGAGCCAGATTCATCCAGCACAAAAACCGAGGTTCGTTCATGCATGCGAGTATAAGACTTTTTTCTTTTGGCTATTTTTGGTTTCAACGACCACTATATTGAAATATCATAACACAGAGCAGACGCACTATGACAATCAATAAGGAAGCAAAGAGCCTTGGTATGCCATGGGAAAAAGAGTACGGCTACGCCCAATCGGTGAAAATCGAGGATACCATCTATGTATCCGGTCAGGTAAGTCATGATGAAACAGGCAAAATTGTCGGTCGCGGAGATATGGAGGCTCAGATGCGCCAAGCATATACCAATATTCAGAAGGTGCTTGCACAATACGGTGCTACGATGAATAACATAGTTGATGAGACACTATTCGTAACAGATATGGATGCGGCTTTCTCTGCAGCCGTCAAATGTAGGGAAAATGTCTTTTCTGGCATCCCTGTTGTAGCAAGTACTATTGTGCAAATTCAGCGTCTTGCTTTTCCCGATCTTTTGATCGAAATCAGGTGTGTTGCCAGAGTCTAAGAATCCTATTTTTGATCCCTCTTTGTGAATAGTGGATAACTGGCCTAAACCGCTTCACTCTGTCTTCTGATTATCTTTGATCGAATCCTATCATCATGATATTGAAATCTTACGGTCTACCAACCATGAATGATAGAAAGCCAAGGCATAAGTTTCTCTAACTCTCCCCTCCCTCTCCGCAAAGTGCCTTATTCATTATATCCTTACCAATATTTCATCTCTCTCCCCATGGTTTGTCATAATATATGTGAGAGAATATACTCCAAAATAGAAGTCACACCTATCTGGCAGGCGAAAAATATTGCAGAAGATGTGAGTGTTACTGATTACCAATAAGATATTTTGTCCTTATTGCAGAATGCAGCTAGGAACTTCTCCTATTGAGAGGGTTTATAAACAAAGGTTAAGAGAAGGAAAAAGAAAACTTTACTGTAACTCTATATCGAAAAATGATATAGCTAAAGCTACTTGCTTATCTTCCCTAAGT
>JALZES010000020.1 GCA_030861915.1 Thermoproteota archaeon | reverse complement strand
CTAGAAATCTTGAAAAAGGCCGAGGAAGGCAAAATTTCAGCCGGAAAGGATCCCATGGGATTAGCTGCTGCTGCTCTTTATGTAGCTTGCGTGATGAACGGAGAAAATAAGACTCAGAAGGATGTCGCCGAGGCCGCGGGTGTAACAGAGGTTACAATCAGAAACAGGTACAAAGGCCTCAAGATGCATCTTAGGTTATGACCGTTCGGGGATCTTCACGTCAGCTGAATCTAATCTAATTGGGGTCAAGACAGTTCACTTTAAAGACATGAAAAAGGTATCATTCCATAATGTAGTCGACATTGGAAAGATCTAATCTGTTACAACGCACCCCAGTTTTCGCTAATCTTGGATTGCCACTCGGGCAATCATAAAAATATTCTAAAAACTGCTTTCTCTACATTTGTCAAATTTATTGAACTTCAATCGCAGATTCCATAAAACCCTTTTTTATCAGAAATCCTTTGACATCCTCTCTGTGATCTCCCTGTAGCATTATAAAACCAGCCTTCGCAGTTCCACCGCAGGCAAATTTGCTCTTAAGCTCCTTTACCATTGTATTTACGTTACTTGATTTCGGATCAATACCCTCAATCAAAGTAGTAGTTTTAGAAAATCGCCTGGTCTCAAGGCGGACTACGATCCTTGTTTCCTCTTTCTCCAATTCCCCGCATGCACAAAGATCGTCGGGAAGACCGCATTTCTTGCATATAACCGCCATCTTTAGGTAAAATAAATTTTCCCAACCTTACTATTAAGCCTTGCCTGAATTGAGAATCAGCGGCTGATCTCAATGTGGGGAGGTTTGCCAAGAGGCCAAGCTGATGTTAGCAGACCAAGAGGATAGTTTCTGTCATGAATTTGATGTGACGCCTCACTGAGTTTACTCCTTGGAAAAGACAGAAATACTATCTCAACAATCGCATAGTAAAGACCATGAATTATATAAATGCCTGAGCGGTAATATCACAATTAATATGTCCACGGACGAAAAAGACCGCGACTCGGCGAAGCTGAAAGAGGCCGCCTCATTACTGACAAAAGGCGGGACACTCATCAGCGAGCCATGTGATTTATGCAGCGGCGTCCAAGTAAAGTTTCGAAACAAGGTTACGTGTATAAATTGCGGAAACGAAAAGAGCCCATTTGGAAAGTCAGATTCAAGGCAACAGGATGTTCAAGAGCTCCGACGAGAAGATCCAGTAGCCCTGGCATCGGACATAGATGGCTCGAAATCCTTAAACAAACATTTCCGGAGACGCACAGGACAGACTGTCCACAGTTCTCGGCAAGGTCTTGCTGAGGTAAAGCCAGACGCACAAAGGCGGCATGAAAACCAAGAAGCTTTACTGAAAAGAGAAAGCCTAGAGCAAGGAAGTTTACAACACGCAAGCTTTTTGCTTATTGAAAAAATTACAAGTGAAATTGCAAAAATAAAAGAGGAAGAAGAAAACGATATAGAAACGCTGAGACGAGACGCCAAAAAAATAAGTATTTTTCTGAGGTTATTAAAAAAGGTAAAAGAAATCGAACGTTTGTAGGTATCCAATCCTTAACCAGCTCGTGCATATATTGTCTCTTAAATCAATTTTTTGGACCCGAGCTTGCCACTAAAATTATGTAGCTGACCAAAATAACCTGTTCAGTCCCGGAATGTATTTAATATGCTAGTTTCATCATATCTGATGCAATAATGAGCAAAAAGAAAAATGCTCCTCTTCCAGCATCCAGTGCCGGGCTACTGAGATTCTTTGAGGACGAAACAAGAGGATTCAAGGTTAGACCCGAAATCGTTCTTGGTTTAACAGGAGCGTTGATTGGAGTATCTTTTATAATAAGAGTAATTTTCCCTGTCTAAATTAGCAAAGACAATCCGGCTAATGGTTAGTGATCAGCAAGACAGCGTCACTAATATTCACAAAAGATGGTCAATAACCAGATTAAATCCATCTTCATACAAGATCTCTCTTTCTATATCAATAGCATTTGCGGCACTCATCGTAACCCTTCATTTCCTCTACGGTTCTACCAACAGAGATAACAACCTTTTTTCGTCACTATTTTATGGCGTGTCGGTGGTGCTCGCCGCCAGTTTTTTAGATTATATCACCTTAGGGGGAACCCCCTTGAACAAAATATCCAAAGTATTTCACGTATCCGCCTTTGGGAACCTGCTTTGGTCTACGGCACTTGGAGCTGGGCTTGCCATAGACTCGCTTTCCGGCGTTTATGGCAGTTTTAATATTTACCTCCTAGAAGGCATGCTTATCACGACAGGGTTCCGGCTCGCAATTTTCACCTCTGTATTTGGCTCGGGCTTGATAAGAGCAGTAGGTGTCTCTCTCGTTGAGCCTCTCGTATTCACGCTTGTCGTGCTTACTCCTGGCCAGTTATACGATACCATATTACTACATCCAGCAAGCTTCATTTTCAGCAGCTTTTTTGTGTTTTGGGCAGTCCTATGGTCCATCCTAGCCGATAAGGCTGGACGTCCACATGTTCTAAGCACTTTCAATTTGCTCCAAGCGTTTCTTTCTGCTTGGACGGAGCAAAAGGGAGGCAAGATGGAAGAAATTGTGGAAGCAAGAGCAAAAAACAGGCGTATTAAAAGCTACGTTTTGAAATTTATTTCGACCGGAATCCCCCAGAGAGACATATCCGTGGTAATTCCGGGAGTCCATCCAGGTCCATTTAAACCCATAGGAGGAAGCAACTTACCTTATGAGCTGTTTAGGTTTTTCGGAAAAAGAGCCATAGTCGTCCATGGAGCGTCGGATCATTCATTTAATATTCCATCAAAAAATGAATTGGAAAAGTACCTTTTCTCCTTCAATGGAGCGACGGTTTCCAATACTGGAAGCACTTGCACCGACGTTGTTCAAATCAAAAGAGCACGTTTCGTGGTCACGGGTATATCATTTGGGGGAGTAGTTCTGATAATGCTCTCCACAACGTCAGGAGGTATGGAAGATGTCTCAGCAGAGATAACTTCGAACCTACAGGAATACGCCTGTTATTTAGGGTTCTCAAAAGCCTTGGTCGCCGATAGTCATAACGCTATGGGAGGTCCATTATCTGCTGAGGAGCAACATAGTCTAATTTCGTGTGCTAAAGAAGCTCTTGACAACATTAAGAGCTCACCACAACATCAATTTAGCGTCGGCTTTTCGACTTCCGTCAATCGCGGTACTGAGACAAGACTTCAAGTCGAAAGCAGAGAAGATATAGGTCAAGGCGGTTTGGCTGTTCTGGCTATCAAGGTGAACGACCAGAGATATGCTATAGGATGGGCAGACTCTAACAATATTGAAAGTCATATCCGAGCTTCTGTTTTATCGAATCTTGGCATCCGTGGATTTAATATGGTAGAGATCTGCACGTCTGACACTCACTATACATCCGGTAAAAGAACAAAGCAGGGATACTATCCTTTGGGTAGTATGACCAATATCAAAGAAATAATAGACCAACTCGAAAGGCTAACAGCACATTCCTTTGATGATATCAAAGAATGCTCATTCAGTCTGCTGTCTGTTGATTCTGAAATAAAGGTCATGGGAAAAGGACAATTCGATGATTATTCAAAGGCACTGGATAGGTCTATGAATCTCACGAAGATTTTTCTTGGCATCGCCGGCTCAGTGGCATTTTCAATTCTGTTATTGACTTAACAATTATTGACTTAACGATGTATGTAGAATCGTATAGCAACAATGACCACCATTTGAGATTTGCAACCTATAGCAGGAGGTAGCATCTAATATAATTTCACGAAGTGAAAGTATCGATTTGAATGGCAAACTATAGAAAAATGAACGGAGATAGATAACCAAATGGATGGGGAGAGATTTGAACTCTCGACCACCTGTGTGTGAGACAGGTATCATGACCAGACTAGACCACCCATCCAAATTCCTAGAAGTCCCTTCTGGATCTTCCATTCCTCATCTCAAACTAATAGATTCAGTACGATCTCGCAGATATTATTATTAATAATTCTTTATAATGCATAATTGCACTAGGGTCGAAGAGCGTTTGATTT
>JALZES010000102.1 GCA_030861915.1 Thermoproteota archaeon | reverse complement strand
ATCCCATACTCCTGGTTGAGCATAATATAGAGTATATGCTGAATTTGCAACGAATGATGCTAGCGACGTCGTTTCAGGAGATATCTCGCTGTTGGTACGAGTACGTATATACTTTGAAATGGGAGCGCATATATTGGAAGAGAGCAGCAACTTGTGTTACGCTTACCCCAGAGGACAAAAATGCGATGAAGAAATTGGAGCCCTATATTCACATCAAAATGATACCCGACGGTGTCGATCACTTAGATACAAACAGTGCATCTGAAACTTCTAAATCCATATCAAAGAAAAAGCTCAAAGGAGCGAGAGGTTCATGTATTCTTCTCGTTGGCAACTTTGCATATGAGCCAAATATTGACGCTGCGTTATATTTCTCCAAGCGTATTTTTCCCCTAGTCCTTCAAGGCACCCCAAATGCAAAACTGTTTGTTGTCGGAAATGAGCCTCCACCATCCATTCTCTCTTTAGGCGTGAACAAACGGATTGAAGTCACTGGATACGTTAAATCTCTTACACCGTACTACAGACTTGCAGATGTAGTCGTTTGTCCTCTAAGGATAGGAGGTGGAATAAAGATAAAGATTTTGGAGGCATTAAATGCCGGAAAGGCTATAGTTAGTACTTCTGTTGGAGCGCAAGGATTGGATCTGTCAACCCATAAGGCAGTAAAGGTTGCTGACGGAGTTACTCATTTTGCCCAAAGCGTGGTTCGACTTCTACAACATCCAGACGAAAGAGTTAAACTGGAGCGAGAGGCGATGGCTTATGCAAGGGACCTTCCCACGTGGGACCAAGCTTCAGAGGGTTTTGCAAAATGCTACGAGGAAGTGACTATTTGTTCTAGCAAGAATACTACAGAGACTTAGTTATTATTATTAATTTTTTCCACAGGTTATACTTTGATTTAGGAGTTTGGAGTATATAATATATAATAGTGAACGCTTATTGAGAAGGAACCTTAGTCATGAATAGAGCCTCGATTTCTATCGCTTTATTAGTTGCCTCATTGATCCTCCTCATAATTTATGGAGCCGACGTTTTAATCGCATCAGTCAATTCCCCACAGGGAGTAAGGGGAACAGGCTTTTTGCCTTTTGGAGAGGAAGTTCGAGGAACTATTTTTGGAGCAGCTCCAGTAATAATGTCTGTGATAGCATTCATAATAAGCAGAAATGTGCCTTCAAAAACGGTATCCATATTGCTTTTTGTTAATGGCGGATTGATAATTGCGGGCATTCTTATGACTATAATCCAGGCAACCTCGTCTTCAGAACAAATAGGGGGGATGCAGCGCACCGTTGGCTTTACCGTAGCACTTGGACTAGTGCTAATCGCGCTTGGGGCGTGGAAAGCTATTCGAGATAAAAGGGCTCTTCCAAACCAAAAGCTGTCTTGATTCTGCTTCTTGATTCTGCTTCTTCTTCCTTTTTAGCTAAATTATAAGATGAGAACATCATATGCTTTAGATCTGTAAGGCCCATATCTCGCAGCATTAAGGGAAAGTGCGAGAAAAGATCCGTAGATGTGCTGTGCTGTCTTACCACTTTTTACCCGCATTCTGACGTATATTGTAATAAAGGTACTGCTGAGCATATCCACTATATTTACCAAAGTATTCTCTAGCATTCTTTGACAGAATCCTGTATTCATGAGCTGTTACTTTTTCGAAGACTTTTCCATCTCTCATCCTCGAACTCTCCAATTTATTATTAAAAAGCCATCTATAGTTTTGACGTAATACTCTTGCCATCCAAACATCTATAGGAAAAGAATCGAGTTTCTCTAACGAGAACAATAATATACAGTCAGCAACTTTGTTCCCGATTCCATAAACCTTCATTAGCTCATTTTTAGCATCCTCATAATGGAGTCTTAACAAACAGTGTATATCAAGACTCCCGTTGACAATACTTTCGGTAACAGCTTTGACAGCTTTGGTTCTATAACCCAGGCCGCATTGACGTAATTCCTGGTCGGAAGCCCTGTTCAGACGATCAATAGACGGAAACGTAAAGAATTCCTTTCCATCGATAATTACTCTATTTCCAAATTTTCGACAAAGGTTTTTTAGCATTCTGCGAATCATGAGGATATTAGTATTACTTGCACATGCAAAGGAAATCATACACTGAAAAGGCTCTTGGCGCATAAGACGCAGTCCCGGATACTTATTTATTGATTCGGACACGAGGATATCACCAGAAAAACAAGAGAAAATCTCTTTCAAATTATCACCAAGCCGGAAAACATGCCTTTCCCAACGGTGGAAGGGCGGATAAGAGGAGAATTGCATTTCACAATTATTATCTTCTTTATCAGATTCGCGTTCTGCAGAGAGAATCACGGGATTGGAGTTGAATATCTTTAGTACATGCTTCCCATATATTCCGTACCAAGAAATACCATGTTTTTCCCACAAAAACATCTGACCGCTATTGATGCTGATCTCGGGATTGAAAAATGGATATTTATTTGTACAAGTATATGAAGAAGGTTCTGACAAAGCCATAATCAACTCTCATTGACTTGAACGGTTATTTTCTAAGGCACTATAGAAGATTTGGCCTCTTGATTTATCTTTTTCAAGTCGTGGAGTAAATCCTGAACTATTTTAGGGATTTCCTTTTTCGCACAAACTAAGCAAATTTGCTGCAAAGACAAGGGGTACGCAAAATATTTCTCGCCCAGACCAATATCTTTTTTGCAAGACACACATCTTTTGGTCTTATATGGATCGGTGTTTTTAGTTATCACATACAGAAACTATTGATGGACTCGTGTAATTTATACATTCTATTGGCTCTAATCACATATCGCCGCGGGACAAAATATGTATGTATGTATGCATGTATAACTCATTAAACTTCTATGAGCTCGCCCGCGTCAGGGGCCTTTGCATCGTATCCATATTTCTGACTAATTTCTTCTGCAAACTTGGTACAGGAATGCCCATCGCCGTGAACCGTTAGCACTTTGGGGTTGCCCTTAATTCGATCGAGAATCTCAAATAACTCACTTCGACTGTTATGTCCTGAAAACTCGAAACGCTTTACATCAGCTAGGCATTTTCTTACCCTGCCATCAAATATCGTAATCCTTTTCTCAAGAAGCGTCCTGCCTGGAGTCCCCTCGCCCTGGTATGATACTACGGCAATACCGTTACGACTATCTTTAGATATTTCCTGGAGGTAAAATACTGCAGTACCTCCTACTAGCATTCCTGCGGGCGAGATTATTACACAGGGCTCTCTTACAATCTTTTTTCTTCTATTCCATCCGCTAACCCATTCTGCCTCTGTTACCGCTTTTTTAAAAATCTCGGGATCCCTTAGAAATGCCGGATGTCTCATCATAATCTCATTGGCCTTAAGTGCCATCCCGTCCATGACAATTTTGTGAGGAAAGTTATAGGTTTTCAGAACACATGCTATTTCCTGTGCTCTTTCTACAGAAAAGGCTGGAATAAATAGTGTTCCTTTGCGCTCTATTACTTCATAAGCAAACTCTAAAAGCTCAGCCTCGGACTGCTCGCGAGGGGTTTGTTCTGTTTGAGAATAAGTGCTCTCTATAATCATCATATCTATATCTTCGAGATTCAAATCTGCCGGTCTCAAGAGCTTTGAACCTCTTGTATTTATGTCGCCTGTATAAAATAGTCGCTTTTTGCCGTGTTCCACAACCACCGTTGCACCACCTAGGATGTGGCCAGACTCATGTAATGTTACCTTTATGTCGTTCATTTTATACGAGTCTCTGTACTGTAATCTCTTAGAATGATTCAACATTGTCATAAGGTCAAGGTATTCGAATGGTAAATAAAATCCAGAGATCTTTATCATGTCTTCGATGAGTAATTGTGACAACTCAAAAGTTGGAAAAGTACCTAGGACTTGCACCTCTGTAGATTGCGACAAGAATAGAGAAGGAACAAATCCTGAATGGTCCAAATGAGCGTGACTTATCACAACAGCATCAACATCCTTTGGTTTAACATGCATAGGAAAAATGGGTTCTCTTTTAAGGAGGACTCCATAGTCCATTAAAATATTAGTACCATCCGCGTTTACAAGGAATGCAGACCGGCCAACTTCCTTAGCCGCGCCTAGAACAGTGACTTTCATTATTATCTCAAATTTAATGTATTAGTAAATATTTTAAATCTTTCATTTTCAATCGAATCGGTGTCAGTTAATTTATCATAACTCCTGACGGTTTGTAAATTTGATTTCCCATAACCTGGCTTTTGATTGCTTATCAGAAGTAGGAACATTTAATTCTTCACGAAATCTAAATCCGCACTCATCTAAGACGTTTTCAAAGTCATAGCGTTCATAGGAAAGATCTTGACTTTCTTGTCGACTGCACTTCAAGAGGGCAGAGGCAACCATGCCATATTTCGAGGGCTTACTGTATACATACCATAGATTATGTGCTGTGCGTAATTTGAATAAATCCTGACGAGTCTCATCGGAGATTTTCGTATAGTATTTGTTCATAATCTCTGTGTTTACATCATCCCACGACGGGGTTCTCCAAGTCGCGACTCTCCCAAATCCGTGGCCATCAAATTCAGCACCCAGACTAAGGCCTTGATCCAGGGTAGTAATTATTACCTCGCTTTTGGTTGCTATTTTATTTCTAAAATCAACCCCGGGTTCCATCCAGCCTACAAAAATAACATCATAATCTTGGTTGATAGCCCATTGGGCGTCGGAGATCTCTATGAAGTCGGGTTTTGGCTTATTACATGCATAGAAAATTTCGGCATTCTTCTCAACCCCTCTAGCATTTGGAAGATACTCCCTTATTTTTTCGAGAAAATCACCATATCCACAACCGACATCCAAATACGTTGGATTACTCGAAATGGCTTTTGCAATTGCAGCTATACGAACTACATCAATCTTTCTATATGCAAAGTAGGTCCCGCACAGAAAAGGGAAGCTAAAACGCTCGTGGTAAGGAGAAACGGCATATTGTCTGAAGGTTTTGAGCGACGCCATTGCTTTTTGTATATCATCAGTTTTAAATGGCATTCAAAATATTCTATTTCTAAAGTAACTATTAATTTCACTCATCATTTAATTTTACTGTATTTATAACTGACAACATAACTGAGCCCTATAAGATCCAGAAAATGGGAATTACATCTTTACCCAGGATTGTCATATGTCATTTCAACCAAAGTTTATTTCCCATAACCTTTCATCTTTATTCGATAGTGATGGCAAGCCCTCCATGTAACGGAATCCACACTCATCTAGAACTGATTCGAAGTCAAATTGTCTTTTCGATGACATCTCTTTTTCATGGGCCACCGATGACATTAAACCAGCAACGACCTCATTCAAAATGCATTCTCTAGCATAAATATACCACAGGTTATGAGCTGCACGCAATTCGGACAATTGATATTTTCCTTGTTCTGCTGGCAACGATGATGTATAATATTTGTTCATGAGCTCTGTATTTACATCTATCCAAGATGGTGTTCTCCACCAAGCTACCCTCTTAAATCCATATTCCTCATACTCGCAACCTCCATTAACGCCGCATTGACCTCCCTCATCAAAAGTTGTGACTATACAGTTAGCGAGTCTGGCTACGTACTTTCTAAAATCCACCCCAGGCTCCATCCAACCCACGAAAGCCATATCATAGGCCTGATTTTCTACCCACTCAATTGCAGTCGAATATATATAATCAGGCCTCGATTTTCTAAAAGCATAAAATATATTTCCTTCCTTTTCGATCCCCACTGCATTTGGAAGAAACTCTCTTATTTTTTCGAGAAAATCGCCATATCCACATCCGATATCTACAAAAGTTGGCGTGCTTGAAATTGATTTTGCAACACTAATTAGCCTAGCAACGTCGACGCTGCGGTATGTAAAATATGTACCTGCAAAAAACGGAAAGATATAGCGTTCGTGATGAGGTCTATTATTACTTGAGATAAATTCTGTGTATTGTTTATACGCGTCGTGTAATTCGTTAATCTTAAATGGCATGCTTTACAGCCACCTTTTATCTGACAATTAATCTCTTCTGCTTAATCAATTAAACCAAGCACTAATTTATACATAGGATTCAAATCGTGGGATTCAAAAATTAATTATGGCTTTTTTGTTAAAAATTGTGATTTCCTTAAAGAAATCAAAAGGCTTATTAACCTTTGCCAAGTAGCTTGGTAGCATGGTTAGGAAATTCGATGAGTGGTGGAATACTGTTCCAGCTGACTTAAAACAAAAAGCTAGAAAAGGCGATGAATCAAACAAGCCATTGTTAAATCAAGTTAACTACGTTCTTTTGCACCTACATCTAGCAGGAAAACATGACGTTAAACCAAGTCACGAGGAGCTCAAGGACTGGTTGCATAGCGGTCAAGTAGATGTTCTAAGAATGAACAAATAAAAATTAAAGCTCTACTTTCTTTATTTCTTATTTAGTATTTAGTCTCGCACAATAGAATTTGTGCTCAATATAACACTGTTTTGTGAAAGGCATAGTGTTTAAATAGTTTCGTTAGTATGCACCTGTAGTGAATTATTAGATGCCAATTGCTATACTCCCAGACGTTGATGAACAAAGATGTATAGGTTGTGCTCTCTGTGTAGAGATTTGTACTGCTCTTGGTCCGGACGTACTAAGAGTGAAGCCAGTGGAAGGTTGGAAAAGAGGTAAAGCATTTGTCTTTTATCCGGAAAGATGCATCTCCGATGGCGCATGTATCGGTGTATGCCCTACGCATGCAATCTTCTGGATGAGGCCTATGGAATATACTGCAGGACAACCAGTTCCTCTACACAAAAACGGTGTCTTCTCGAAAGGCTGGGAAGAAGGCTAGAGCTACCGACAATCAATCAAAAATCTTTATTCCCTCTTTTTACATTTTTATGGTTCGCATTCTTCAGACATAATCGACTAGTTTTATTTGTAAGATTAAGCTGCCCAAAGGAAAAATTCAATGCCTGCCTATTGAATTATTTTCCATGAGTATTGTACTTTGTCAGTTTGATGCTTAGCTTATCAATGACCTTATGGACATGGGCGGATTGTTGATGATAGTTTTTATTATATGAAAAGATTAATCTACTTTAATGGAGCATACGCCCCCGCTGGTTGCTAATTCTTCTTCTTTTCCGCAATTCTTCCAGAGTCCAGATTTATCATCTTCTCTTTCTCCGTCTAATTTTATAGTACAAGATTTTGCCGTAATTATGGTAATTGCGGCTATAATGTTAATCATCACTTACAAATTAAAACAGCCCATGGTAATAGGATACATATTGGCAGGAATGGTGATTGGCCCCTACACTCCACCATTTACTTTAATACAAAGCGTAGAAACGGTAAACGTATTAGCAGAGCTAGGTATTATTATGCTTCTGTTTGTCATTGGGACTGAGTTTCCAATAGCCAAACTTAAATCTGTTAGTAAAACATCCATCATAGTAGGGATACCTGAATCTCTGGGGACCTTATTTATCGTATTTTTCATTGCACAGACATTGGGGTTTTCTTTTTTTGACTCTGTATTTATAGCATTAGCGATGTCTATCACAAGTACGGTCGTCACAATAAAGATATTGGAAGAGCTTAACGTAGTGAGAGATCGTTCGTCTGTACTGATCCTAGGGATTTTAATTATTGAAGATATCATAGCGGTGAGCGCGCTCGCCATACTACAGTCAACTGCAAGCGCTGGTTCTGATCAACTCTCCATTATTCAAATTTCTCTTTCAATAGGAGTTGTTCTTGCATTTATAGGTAGCATCCTAATTCTCGGATCTAAGTTTATACCTGGTGCACTCGATAAGGTCGGCAAAACCAACGATTATGCGCTTCTTCTTATCGTTATCCTTGGTTTGGCATTTGGGTTATCATTTATTGCAAAAGCACTAGGACTTTCTGTTGTAATAGGAGCCTTCCTGGCAGGAGTTCTCGTCGCTGAATCCAAGACGGCCAACATAGCCAAAGTCATAACGATACCTTTGAGGGATGTATTTTCGGCATTGTTTTTCATATCGATTGGGGCATTGATGAACATTTCACTGGTACCCTTGTTCATTGTACCTGCAATAGTGCTTATTGTATCCTCCTTTGTTTCAAAGCTTCTTATTGTAATAGGAGTTCTTCAGTTCAGGAGGTATGATAGCACTACCTCTTTAAGAACCGCTCTCGGCTTGTCTGCATCGAGAGGAGAAATGTCCTTGATCATAGCAAAAGGTGGTCAAGATATTGGTGTCATTTCATCCTCCGTCCTGCCTATCCTGGGTGTTATTACTGTAGTCACTACTTTTATGGCACCATATATAATCAAGTTCGGAAATAAGGTTAAATTTTCAGCTAATGCTGATAATGGTTGATAGCCCTTGCGGCTTCGAGCACTTTATTTCCAACATGCATTGTCGTCTTACTTTCGTCTATCCCTTGGGTTTTTATGCTGGTGATAGAGTTAATGAACAAGACACTTAGATTGGTTATAACCGGGAATCCTGGTGTCGGGAAACATACATGCGCAAAACTAGTTGCTAGAAAATTGAGAGGATTTGAAATAATCGACATAAACAAAATGGCTATCGCTAAAGACGCAATTTTGGCAACTGATGAGAAATATGGAATAGACATCGATATAAAAAAAGTGAGTACACTCATCGGCCATGTAATAGAAACAAATAGAAAAGGACTCATATTTGTGGGTCATCTGGCTCCCTACGTGATAAATCCTGCTAAAATTAGCATAGCTATAGTTTTACGCCGTTCACCCTATGAGCTAGTTTCAGTTTTCGAGAAAAGGCATTATAGCTCTGAGAAAGCAAGAGAAAATATCGCTTCTGAGATCCTGGGAATATCGCTTTATGACTCGGTGACATCTTTCGGAAAAAGCAAAATTGCTGAAGTTGATGTTACGAGAAAGACTCCTTCGCAAACTTCAGACAAGATTATTGCTATACTACGCAAAAAGTCAAAGCCACACGTAGGATTTGTTGACTGGCTGTCTCTCGTACATAGCAATGGAGACTTACAGAGATTTCTTGAATATTGAACCTCATACCATTGATTATTGTCGGTTCTTTTCTTTCTTTGAACAAAGGCAGTTTTATGCTGTCTTTATAGCAGGAGAATGTTTGCTTGATAACTTGGATTGTTGGATAATCCATACATATATTACCAAAGGCATGTTCATATGAAAATATATGACTGCGGTAATTCTCAGGAGGTTCGGGGAAGAGACAGTCCAGTTCTTGGGTAAGAAAGTATCGATTGAAACTTCGGACCAAAAGACATACAGTGGAACTCTGACTGGTATTGATGAGAAGCTTGATGTCGTGTTGGATAATGTAGAGGGACATGGAATTCTAAAATTGATCCTTAATGGCTCATTTATTAAAGAAATAAAACTAATGGAAAAACCATTTGATTTTAAATCTCTCTCTGATCGGCTATCTAGAGTATTTCCGGGTTTAGTAAAAATCAGAGAAGATGTAGGGGCTATCATAGTGATGGATAAGATAAAGGTCACACAAACTGGAATCGAAGAAGGCTCAGGTCTTGCAGCAGATAGGGTTAAAGCGATTTACGACGAATTCATGAGAGAGGTAAAGAAATCCAGTGGACCTTGAGATAGGCGTAAACGGATGCCGCTGATCTGATTTGGATAAAATCATTATGGCTAGTTTACTCTGGCATAATATTTCTCTCTACCATCGTCAGTTCTAAGCCAAACAACTCAGCAATCATAGACCGGACTTTAGCTTGAGCTCTGCAGATACATTCATCTAGCGCGGTGCACTGCTGTGGTTTGTCTCAATCCGTCAGTTCTGGTATCCAAGAAACACTCCAGTTTGTCCGCCTCCCGACAGTCACAATAACGTCATATTATACTGCTGTATGTAGTTCCAGCGTCAACATCTCTATTTCATTCTACATTCGAACGGCTCCACTTATGCAAAAGGTAAGAGATAAAACAAATTAACGATGAAAAATGCAAACAAGTGATTAATACAATATAATGCAGCTCGATACAACTCCTTCTCTTTGCAGTTATTCTGGCGATTTTCTTAATGGTTGATCAAAAAAATTTGGGCAAGACCTAATAAAGTTTTCAATATATCTAATAAATGTTACATAAAGTTATATAGAGTATTTATTAACTACTGTTCCATAATGCCGATCGTAAGCGTATCCTTAAACGACGACATATTAAACGAAATGAACAAACTGCAGAAGACGCTCGGTTTTAGTGGACGATCAGAGATAGTCAGAGCTGGGATACGAAGCATGCTCTCTGAAGAAAAGCAGCGAAATGACTTGACTGGGATGCTTCATTCTTTGCTTCTAGTCATTCACGATGAAAAATCAGACGATGAAATAAGTGAAATGAGACACTCTTATGACAGATTGATAAACACACATTTGCATAGCAAAATTGATAGAGATAGATGCCTAGAGATCTTTTTACTCCGGGGTGAGGCAGAAGAAATAAGGCTCATGACCAGAGACTTTCAATCTAATAGAAAAATGGATAATGTTAAACTAGTTCCCATGTAAAAAATATAATGTGAGGATAATATTACATGATAAGGTCTATTCAGAAATTTCATTATTCCCTTAACATATACGGCGGGATGACAGGTTAATCTGCTGTGCGATCTTCCTATGACCTTAGAATAATGGAATCGATGTATTCTAATCAAGAGAATCTTCATAGCGAAATTCTTGAACCGAATCCTTTGCTCGAGTGTTTAGATCATAATACTAATACTTGAATTCACTGGTGGCAGAATGTGGAATTAGAGCGAGAATTGTAACAGTTCGAATAGGTTATTCGCGATCATGATCTCATTGGAAATTTTTGGATTTGGATTTATGCAACGCGCGCTTATAGCAGGAATTGCTATATCCTCGGTCTGTTCTGTTATTGGTTTATTTCTTGTACTTAGAAGACAATCCTTGTTTGGTGACTCGCTTGCCCACATGGCCTTTGGAGGGATTGCTATAGGCCTGTTCACTAATACGTATCCACTTTGGACTGCATTTGTTGCTTCAATTCTGGCTGCATTAGGTATTACTAAACTACGACACTCAACCAATATACCTGCCGATTCAGCCGTGGCAATCATGCTATCTTCTGGTCTAGCGCTAGGAATCCTTCTGTTAAGCTTGTCCGGTGGATTTTCTGTGGATTTATTCGGCTTCCTGTTTGGTAATATTCTGTTGGTGAGTTTTGAAGACACTTTGTTAATTTTGGTCATGACAGCAGTGGTTTTGACTTCAGTTTCAATACTTTATAAGCAATTTTTGTATATCACATTTGACGAAGAACAGGCCAAAGTAAGCGGGATAAAGGTAATGAGACTCAATTATCTTTTCATAGTCCTCGCAAGTTTGACCGTTATCGCTTCCATGAGATTGGTTGGAATCCTGCTGATATCGTCGCTGGTTGTAATTCCCAATATTACGGCCATGATGCTCGGAAGAGGATTTAGAAAAACAGCACTAATTTCAGTCATGCTATCTGTTATCTCAGTTATAAGTGGTATTGTCTTATCATACATATTGAATTCTGCCCCAAGCGGAACAATAGTGCTGATTTCAATTTCTATTTTTCTATTGACACTTATCGTAAAATACTCGAAGAAGAAACATGGAGGGATCTAATTGAGACTAGTAACACTTTTCCCTTAGGGTCACCGTATACTGGTTATTTCAGCGGTTTGAAATTAATAGTTACCCGGTTGTGCTTGCAGCGA
>JALZES010000097.1 GCA_030861915.1 Thermoproteota archaeon | reverse complement strand
AATACTGACGTGAGAATTCTAGGGTAGGAAGTAATAAATGGCTTATTTATCCTGCGCAGTCTCCTTGGCAGGAGGAGGAGTAGGAGAAGGAATAGATGAAGAAGTGCTATTTGTCTTTGCTACAGCGCCTTTTTGATTACCTGTTTGACTCTCTCCACTTTGCACAAGATTTTCTTCTTCACCTCTTGGATGCATAATATGCCTTCGAGCCATAAGGAAGAGAATTCCGCTAAACAATATTAGCACCGCTGCAAGGCCATGTGCTCCACCATTTGGTACTGCCACAATATATACAATCGCAAAGATAACACAACTTGAAGCCTGTGATGCATATTTTAAAGGATCGCCAAAGCCAAACTTTCTTGCAATTAAACCGATAATGAAAAAAGTAACAGTTGGATAAATAGTGAGTAAAATAAATTGATCAATATCAATTCCGTTATGGGCCAAAAACCATATCCCTCAGTACCATTTGACTTCACAAATATTTTTACGTTGTCTTTTTCCGACCGACCAGCTTCCGATACCGCATTATATTAAATTAATTTCAACTGCCTCGCCGCTGCCTATTAGCGACCTCGCGTTCTCAAGTGGTAATTTTGCAACATCTTCTTTGTGAAATGGACCATACTTATTCATATCGATACCGATAAACTGTTCCGTCGGTTCGAGGAATCTTACAAGTATCTGTTTGGACCGAACTTTGGAAGAGATTGACTCTAGAATCTTAGACCGACCTCCAAGGGCTGCCATTAGTACGTATCCTTTTCTTTTAGTAGAATCTTGTTCAGCATCCAGGATATATTTTTCCTCATCTGTCAGTCGTGAAAAATCAGCATCTAAGGAGACCAGGGATGACGAAAATTGCCTAAATGGTTTCCATTGCTGTTGTTCCATTATTTTCTGCAAGCGCCGTTCGAGTAATAACATCGTCGTCTGGGAAACTAATTCTGTCATCCTGTCTCTTACCTCAGCTTCTAGTCCTTCGTAGATTTGCGCCTTTAATTTTGACAACGTAACAGCGATTTCTTGGTATGTATCCAAAGGGATAGACTGTAAAGTAGGAACCTGAATTTCTTTTAGAAGTAAATTATAAACGTCCTTTATGGTCTTTAGCCCATCTTGATTATTGCTAGCGCTATTCATATTCATATTGACCCCTTTGTGGCTTGTTTTGTAGGCCTCACTACCACTATGATTTGATACGTTAACAAAAACTTTACTCCCAGTAAAACAGCAGAACCAGTTCGATTCAAAAGAGACTTTTGAGGCACAACAGACACAGGTTTGAAAACTTAATTAGAAGCAAATGTTGCTTACATAGGGATATTCTAATTGCCCTATAAGATAACCGATGGCAAGATAGAACCATTGAGATATACTGTGGACGATGTGATGCACAAATTATATGAGGACAATATAAAGTTCCTGGATTTGCAATTCACCAGTTTAATGGGCAGCTTCCATCATACCACTATTCCAGCGAATATGTTTCGAAAAGAGGATTTTGAAGATGGGCTACCAAAGTTAGATGGTTCTTCCATAAGGGGATTTACTGCTATCCATGAATCAGATTTAATTATCAGACCTGATCCTTCTACCTATGCAACTATTCC
Source organism: Thermoproteota archaeon (assembly GCA_030861915.1). Classification (GTDB taxonomy): domain Archaea; phylum Thermoproteota; class Nitrososphaeria; order Nitrososphaerales; family Nitrososphaeraceae; genus TH5893. The sequence continues at coordinate 1,466 of JALZES010000097.1, read as the reverse complement.
CTGGATCGAAAAGGACAACACGGCTAGGCTAATCTGTGATGTTCTAAGCGGAGGTATGAAAAAGAAATCCTTTCATCGCGATCCGCGTGGAATCGCTTTGCGAGCAGAAGAATTTGTTCGCAAATCGGGCCATGAAATTTCTTACTGGGGGCCGGAGATAGAGTTCTTTGTTTTTGACAAATTGGATGTAAATACCATGACCCCGTATCATAGCCAGAGTTACAATATCATTTCCAGGGAGGCGCCATGGTCAACTGAAGGAGTTGGTTATCACTTAAGACTCAAGGAAGGTTATCTTCCAAGCGCTCCGGCTGACACACTGATGGACTACCGCAATGAATGTGTCGACATTCTAAGTAACAACTTTAGTATAATCTGTGATGCTCATCACCACGAAGTTGCTACTGCTGGACAGTGCGAGATAGACATTAGATATGACAGTCTAATGAACGCTGCAGACGGAGTTCAAAGTTACAAGCATATTGTTAAAAACGTGGCTGCGAAGCATAACATGATAGCAACAATGATGCCCAAGCCAATCGCTCTTGACAATGGCTCGGGGATGCACGTCAATATGAGCCTGTGGAATGACGGGCAAAACTCGTTTTTTGATACACGCGACCAATATGCTGAGATGTCGGAGGTAGCACGTTATTTTGGGGGAGGCATCATTGATCATGCAGATGCACTTGCAGCCATAGTTGCTCCGACCACCAACTCGTATAGAAGATTGGTACCTGGCTATGAGGCCCCAGTGTATGTGGCTTGGAGCACCGGGAATAGATCTGCTATAATTCGAATCCCAGGGCACTACAGGGGAGAGAAGTTTTCTAATCTAAAGAGGATCGAATTCCGCGCACCAGATCCTTCTTGTAATCCCTATTTGTCATTTTCAGCCATAGTTGCTGCGGGGCTCGATGGTATTAAGAAAAAGACTCCAATAGGGGATCCAGTGGATGAAGATATTTTTAAGATGAGCTCCCAGAGAAGAAAGGAACTTGGTATTAGACAGTTGCCTGCCAGCTTAAGAGAAGCATGTGAATCGCTAGAAGCCGATAGGAACTTCCTGAAACCGATTTTTAGCGATGATGCGCTTGACAGCCTGATAGAGCAGGAGCTTAAAGAGCACAATGAAGTGGTCGTGAGACCTCATCCTCATGAATTCTCAATGTATGCTAACGTATAATTGCGGTAGCAATAAGCTACACAATAATAGCCTCCACGTTGTGTAGCAACAATTGTATTCACCAGGAGGTCCGTTATCAGTAATACCATTACATCTGTTATTACTGTGATGTTATAGCACTCAGTCGTTCAAATTGTATTGTCATTTCTTTCTTCGAAGGGCAAACCTAAGAGTTCTTGATAGAATACTGTCATTCTTTCCTTTAGATATTGACTGAGATAGAACTGCAAAAAGTATACCCAGACCTACTGCGGAAGATGTCAACCAAGTAATATAATTA
>JALZES010000088.1 GCA_030861915.1 Thermoproteota archaeon | reverse complement strand
GACTGCTTGCTTTTGCAGGTCTAGGGACCGTTCAAACAATAATAAATATGATTACTCAAAACCCTCCGTCCATTCCTGTTCCTAACTCAAATGCAGGTCTACCATTACAAATCTCCGAACAAGACCTTAACAATGTTTTATTATTGTCTGGCATGGGCACTGATTCTTCTGATGGAACGATAAAACTCCAAGATTCATGGAAGAATAATCCAAATAGGGATATGAACACGCTAAATGCGCTAAATGTTGACTTTGACCTAAACAAACTAGCGCCACTCTTTACCAAAATGAGAAATTCAATGCAACGCATAGCAAAACATGTAGGAGAAAATGGCTCTTCAAGTTTTTCAACGCCCCTGTGGGATCCAAGTGACATCTCTGGCAATGCAACTATTGTGCTTCATAACTTGGGTGGCTGTTGCATGGGAAAGGATAGAAATAATGGCGTAGTCGATAATTTTGGAAGAGTATACAAAGGCACAGGGGCTACATTGACTGATAACTATCCAGGTTTTTATGTGGCCGATGGTGGAGTTGTGCCAACGTCGCTGGGAGTTAACTCCTCTTTAACAATTTCAGCACTAGCATTTAGAATTGCAGAAAATATTGTAGGTTCACCAAATTTCCTTCCCGTAGAACCAGTAACAGTCGGCACAGACACTATTTATTTCTCAAAATAATTTTGTGTGCATACATGGATAGCCCGGGGGAAAAGATTAACGAAATAGGTAAAAATAAATCAAAATAAAGCGATTAATGAGCTGTTACAAAATATGACAGAGCAGTTTCTAGAGAACAAGACTCTGGTGTATTCAACATTGATCCTAATTTAGTCCAGTGTATTTTCCTCTGGTCACTGGAGCTTCATTGCATACAATACAAAGACCAAGGGTCAATGCTAGGCTGCTGCTCTTCCTCCTTTTCTTGATCTTGATCTACTTCGTTTTGACCTTGTATTTCCTTATTGACTTATCTCTGTTTTGTTAGAACCTACTAAAAAGCACTGATATCGTAACGGGCCCGGAGGGCTTCGATCCCTCGATCTGCGGTTCCGAAGACCGCCGCGATATCCTGACTACGCTACGGGCCCTCCTACACCATTCTTAGATTAAAAAGACTACTTACATATAGTTTAATCTCGGACACAAAAATAGATGTTAAAATGTTCGAATTGTAGATCTGAGTAAATTTAAAACCAAGTCGCATTCAGGCAGGGTCCTCTGTATCAGCAGAATATCTGACATTCCCATGAAGGGTTCTTCCTCTAGTCAGGAATATATTTGAATCCATGGATCAATGTAGGACTATGTAAATTCGCAATCAAATCAATTTTCTTGTAATGAGAATGGTATATAGCTTATGACATAACAATTTATGGGGGCGAGTAAACTCTCTTTAGATGTGCTAAATTGAAAGTTTCAGACAGAACAAATGGGGTAGAATATGCTATCCGTGATATTATCCTGCACGCAAGAAAATACGAGAGCACTGGCGGCCAAGTAATATACTTGAATATCGGAGACCCAGTAAAGTATGACTTCAAGACTCCAGATCATATTAAACTGGCATTGATCAAAGCTGTCCAGGATAACAAGAACTTTTATACGGAATCAGAAGGACTGCCAGAATTAAGAAAAGCCATAACAGAAAAGGAATTGCAAAAAGGATTGTCTGTAACAGAAGACGATGTTCTAGTTACAAACGGTGTCTCTGAGGGCCTAGATATGATAATGGCTTCTATTGTAGATCCTAACTCCGAAGTCCTGATGTCCGGTCCATACTATCCACCGTATGCTTCGTACGTCAAGTTCTATGGAGGAAAACCTATCGAATTCAAACTTAATCAAGATGGAAGACCAGATTTGGAAGATCTGATATCAAAAATCACTCCTAGAACCAGAGCCATATGCATTATTAGTCCTAACAATCCTACCGGAGAAGTATTCGATCGCAAAAGTCTTCAACAACTAATAGATGTTGCAGCAGAGCACAATCTGTACATTATTACGGACGAAATCTATGACAAAATTGTTTTTGACGATCAATTCACCGGTATAGGTAAAGTGGCAAAGGATGCTCCCGTGATTCTACTAAACGGCTTCTCAAAGTCATATCTGATGACTGGCTGGCGGTGTGGATATGTCTGTTTCAATAGCAACTCAACGGAGCTTGATGAATTACGTAAGAACGTGCCCAAACTTGCTCGGGTACGTATTTCTACCAATTTGCCTGTTCAGATGGCCGCAGTAGAGGCCTTGCGTGGCCCACAATCTCATATATTTGAGCTGGTAGAAAAATTACGTAAAAGAAGGAATTACATTGTAAAGCGCCTCAATGCTATAGAGGGGATTTCTTGTAGGATGCCTCTTGGCGCGTTTTATGTGTTCCCAAAGATTCACCTAAATTCTTGTTGGAGAGATGATCAACACTTTGTATTAGATTTACTGAATAAGACAGGCGTGCTCACAGTGCATGGATCGGGATTCGGCAAAGCCTTCGGCGCTAGTCATTTCAGGATTGTCTATCTTCCTAAGGAAGATGTGCTTGAAGAGGCAATGGATAGGCTAGAACTTTTTATGCACAAATCATGCAAATAATTAAAAGTAGTCTCAGCATGATGATAATTGTAGAGTAGTTAATTGCCTAGCCCTGCAAGACCATCGTGGCAAAAGAGAGACTCGGGACTAGTTGTTCGGATGATCCTAAGTTTCGCAATTCTCGGTTTATTGTATATAGTATTTCTGAGTGTACTTGCATATATTGGTCTGGGATTTCTGCCAATAACTATAATTGCTTTCATAATGATATTGGCACAATGGTACTTCTCCGATAAGATAGTCCTATGGAGCTCGGGAGCCAAGGTGGTAACAAGAGATCAGTTTCCTGAATTGCATAATTTGGTTGAGAGAATAGTTGCTAGGAACAGCCTTCCCAAGCCCAAGATTGCCATAATAAATACCCGTATGCCAAATGCCTTAGCAACAGGCAAAGGACCCAAGTCCTCCGTGGTTGCTGTAACGACCGGTCTAATGGATATCTTGAACACAGAAGAACTAGAAGGCGTGATAGCGCATGAACTTACGCATATCAGGAACAGAGATGTCCTGGTTTTAACTCTTGCTAGTCTATTTTCAACGGTAGCATGGTATCTTATGCAATTTGGATTCTACGGTGGATTGTATAGTGGAGGAATGGGATATGGCAGCAACCGCAATAATAATTCAGCTGGTGCGATGATAATCGTGATTGCTGTGGCATTATTGACTTGGGTTGTCAGCTTTCTCATAATAAGGGCTATTTCCCGCTACAGAGAATTCGCAGCGGACAGGGGATCAGCACAAATGACTGGAAAACCCGTCGAATTGGCCAATGCTTTAATGAAGATCAGCGGCAATATGAAGAACATCCCTACAAGGGATCTAAGACAAGAAGAGGGGTTGAACGCATTTTTCATCATTCCAGCTTTATCCGGTAGCACAATTGGAAATCTTTTCTCAACCCATCCACCCGTTCAAAAGAGAGTACAGAAACTCATGGAAATGGAGGCTTCCATGGGTTGAATTTTTTTAGAAGGCTTGGAAACAAGAATTATCATAATACTAATAGCCACAAGACAGACTCAGATGCCCTCTTCTCTCTATGTTCAGCTCAGATAACTTTAGAAACCAACCTTAATCTGAGGTGCACTGGCAAAGCGGCAATGAGCTTAAAAAGTGTCAGTGGACGGTTCTTTTCAGAGGCCGTGGCAGAAATAAAGCATTTCCTTGATGTGAGCAAGGCAGATTCCGACCTATCATATAGGATGATCAATGATTCCTATGGCTATCTCTGGATTATATTTGAAAGTTCTAAGATCGAGGATATCATATTAGGTATATCTGCAGTAGGACAAATAATACATGATAGGAGCTTTGCTAAACAACTTCTTGCAGCTCTATTTCAATTCAGTAACAAGAAAGATAACAACGATGCGAACCAATATCTCGTATATAACTATACTCTGAATAAGTTTTATCCTTTTGCCCCACTTAATAAAAACAAAAGAGATGATAAAATTGAAAGAGAAATAATGAAAACAATTGTAGATGAGTTACCTGTTGAAAAAGACGTTTCTCTCTGGTATCCGATCTGGAATTTTGCGATTTAATTAGACCCCTATTTCTGGGACCACGCCCTCGCCTCTAAAAAGTTTCTTTGCTTCGTCTACAGAAAGGTCGGTACTTGGCAAAATTATGTCTGACTGAATTATTTCCTTTGGGTTGAGTCGTTTTCCTTTAGTCTCGACAATATTAGTAAGCTCTGTCAACCGGCTCCTGAACTCAGTATCGT
>JALZES010000060.1 GCA_030861915.1 Thermoproteota archaeon | reverse complement strand
CTCATATTATCTCTGCCCTGCTTAGCCATATTCCTTGGATTGCTGCATTTGACGAATAACATATTAATCGGAGTTGTGACCGGGTTTTCGGCTCATTTTGTTCTGCTTGCTCTATCTCCGAGGACTTCTCAAATACTTTCATCCTTATTTGACTAACTAACCTGTCGAGAAAAAAGAGAAGATGGTAGATAGGCCCAGATCGACCTCCTAGCAGTACAAATAAAATCTAGCCGATCTTTATTCTGTCCTATGAGCAAAGTAAGTATGCCAAGCAAAATCTTCGGCACCGTTCTCTCCCACGGGCTTAGAGGACGTATGCTCACGAAGAATGAACTTCAGACCTTAGCTGAGTCACGCGACCTGGAAGAATTAGTAACCAGGATGAAAAATACGATTTATTTGGACGCATTTGCAAAACTTACTAAACCATACACGGCTGAAAAGGTAGAAGGAGCATTAAGAGAATATTTGGTGAACACTCATGCGAAAATGGTGAACATCGTTGGAGGGGGAGGCATACTAAACGCGTATTTTGTAAGATATATCATATGGAACCTAAAGTTAGTCTTAAAAGGAAAGGCCCTTGGGAAATCATACGAAGAACTGCTCCCTCGGATCAATCTTAGAGCTGAGGAATTAGTGGGCAGACGAGACCTCGTGGTTAAAGCCCTTGTCAGTAAAGATCTAGATGAGGCCATTTCTGCTTTGGCTGGAAGCGAATTTTCTGAGGATACCGCTAAGGCCGCAGCGGCCTACAAGGAAAGAGGAGATCTTCGGCTATTCGACGCATACCTCGATCATGTATTCTACAAATCTCTAGACAGGGCCATGATTACAGAGACCCAATCCCCGGACACAAAGAGAGTAGTATCAACAGACATAGATTCGTATAATGTCCTTGCGGTCCTTCGAGGAAAATATTGGAATCTAAATGGGGGAGAGATAAATGACCTGATAGTAGCAACAACTCCGAAAGTCACGAGAGACACCCTTCAAAAGATGATTAATTACGAAAAGATCTCTGAGGCAATGGGGGAACTTGCTTCGACCGTATACAAGGAGATCATTCCACAAGCTCCCAAGAACGACATTGACGCGATTATGCAACTTGAATCAGGGTTTGAGGCAATTGGCATTAAGAGAACAATTAGCTCATTCAGAACAATGTTTAGCGTTGCGATCATGCTTTCAGCCTTGAAGCTTCTAACGTTAGAAATAAGAAATCTTTCCGCTATTACCTCGGGGGTCGAGCAGGGCGTTTCAATAGACGCAATTGTTTCAAATCTCATAAGGCCAGAGTAAGTCAGACTTGCCGTGCTCAAGAGTACTCCTAGAAAAGATACAAAGAGATAAGCACTTTCAGGCTAATTGAGGGGGCCAAGCCACTTTATTCAGCCACCTGTTCAATTTTTGTTGATTCTGTTGATTTCTTTTCTCTTGCCGACTTTGGAATAACGTGGTCCTTCCATATGAAGTTACTATAGAACATCTTTGGTACGATCTTCTTAAATTCTTGTCCATCTCCGACGTACCATTTAGGAAACCATTCATAAAGGTGCAGCCTGATTGTTTGAATGTAAACGATTAGACCTTCAATCATCATGATTCCGATATTACCACCAACTAGCACAGCATAGCCACCTCCATGGGCGAATGAATCATTTACAGTTACTAGTAAGGCAGCATGTACTAACAACATTATGCCTAGTCTAGAATAACTAATTGTGTTAGAAAGCATTTCAATTATTCTCACCATAATGACCTCGACAATTATCCCAACCATACCACCACCTTCATCTTTCCCATGCTTGCGTGCGTGTTCCTCCTCTTTCATTCCGCCAATAATCATTACGACAACGCTACCTATAATCACGAGAGGAGCCGCCTTTGCGACAATTTCGACAGTTACCCAATCACCGAACAGGAATGTCAACCACGGTACAGGTTCAGTATGAGTCACTCCTGTCACGCCAAACATTCCAATTATATCATATCCTGAACCGATAGCCGCCAGTATTATCGCAACCACCGCAAAATACTGTAAGATAGTTGGAATATCCCTTGTCCATATTAGCAACCTATTTCGCCCTTTAATGTCAGCTCGGAGTCTCAGGAAAAATGCCATTAAGAGGTGGACTATACCAATTGCAATTGATATTTCCAGTATTTTAGTCACCTCTTCAAACGTGAGTTCGGATACACTTAGCGCGCCAATGAATGGTAATGCCTGAACCAAGGGGCTCAATATACCGAAATTCTCAAAATGAAAACCAAATAATTCTCCTGTTCCCAGTCCCCCGAATACAGCGGCGGCCCCGCTCGCCGCTAGTAAGGTTCCCCAAGTCCGAATTGAGCCATTTCCCCTATGCCTTAGCAGCATTCCGAGACCAAAAAGTAATATACCATGACCAAAGTCCGCAAACATTAGGCCGTAGAAAAGAGGCCAAACAAAAGCAATGATAGGAGTCGGATCAACTTCATCATACCGTGGCAATCCTTGCGTTTCCGTTATAACCTCGAATGTGTTGATATATCGTTTATTAGTAAGAAGAGAGGGTAAGCTTTCATTTGCCTCCTCAAGGTGATGATCACCGGCTTCCTCGATAACCGACATGTACTCTTTCGTCAGGTCCTTAAACTTGCCACTCATAGTCTCAGGGATAAAGCCTTGAATAACCGCAAAGTGCCTGGTTCCAGGCGGTTTCCTCGTCGTTTCCAAAATGTCTTTTGCGGACCTCGCGGATTCGTGTAATGAAAGAACCTTCGTCAGAATCTGCTGCTTTGTCCTTTCTATACTCTTGTTCACCTGAGCAAACTTTGAATCCAGTTCCTTAATCCTTGCCTGGGCCTCTTTATAGGCCGCGGTAGGATTCTGCGGCATGTTCAATGAGATAGTCAACGGATGCACACCAAAGCTTCGAAGGATTTTTGTAATCTTCTCTGAATCTTCCGCTGAGCTGAAGATTATTAATGCTGTTTTGTTCTCGTTAAGCTTTTGTGGGTGAACAAAGATCTGGCCTAGACTCTTTACAATTTCTGTTTCGTCTGCGGTGTTAACTACAAAAATACCTGCAAAGAACATCTGAAGCTTCCTAAAAAGTGAAACATCGATATCGAGACCAGCAGCCATTTCAAGTGCTGCCTCAATATTCTTATATTCCTCGAGTTCTTTAGAAAGCACTGCTCGCTGGTTTAGCAGACTTTTTGGTTCGTCTAGAAGCATATTGCACTTATCTTCTAATTCTGCGATAAAATTCTGCATATCGTCAATGACGTAGTTAGTCCTTTCTTTAGGAGCTCCCTTGAACATAGTTGCCATCACTCCAGTCTCAAGTGGCACTTCTAGTGCACGTACAATCTCATCAATTTCTTGAAATAACCTTTGTGCTTTCAGCAAAAGATCATCATAGTAACTATTTGAGTAATCCGAATTATTCTCAAAGGAATGAAACCATTCGAGTTCTGCCAGTCTGCTTACTGCCTGCTGCGTTTCGGATCTAGGTAAAACCAGAGAGGTTTTTACCAATCTCGCAAGTCCCATTTAATAGTGCTTTGTCTATCTTCAATGTCTTTAAAAGCTTGCGTTTCTTGCATTATATATTTGGGACCAGCTATGTCAGAAATTAACACGGCTGATTCTCGAAATAAAAACAGAACCGTCGTGCTTAGAAATTGTATACAACGGGAAACAAGGGGGGCCGCTTCGTATTCTATGGCATATGACTACTGGCCAAGGATAATGAACATCATGACTATACCATAGATGGCTATTGATTCAACCATACCTACGATAATAAACACCCTAGATTGCATCTTTGGATTATCGCTGATGGCGGCAAGCCCTGCAGCACCCACAAAACCTAGGCCAATGCCAGCGCCCAAGGCCGCGAGACCAAATGCCATTCCAGCACCGATGAGTTTAGACGAGGCAGCCGCCTCTGTCTCCTCTGCTTCTTGCGCGTAGGCAGGGAGAACAGGTTGACTAGAGGCCATTACAATTAAAGAGAAAATAAGGCTAGATAGAACAACCCCAATAGAGGAACTCCAGGATTTTAGGTTCTGTTCGGCTTTCATAAACTTTCGAGATAAAATGCCATATTTAATGATAACTACGATAATTAAGCCTTTTAAGAAATTGAGACTGAATTTCTTCACAGCCATCACTTGCCATTGGCATTCTGCACACCAACAAGGCAAGTATTGTTGTACATCCCTGTTCTATCGTCCTACGCCAGCGCACAATTTCTCTTCGTCCGATAGCATTCCTTAATTGGTTCATGCTGGAAGATGTTTCTATATTTATTCCGACTTTTTCTTGTCAAGAACTACTTTTACTTTCTTCAATCTCACGAATTCTTCTCTCTCGCGCTCCTCCAGGGTGGCCCGGATAAATGATATGGCACTATCATACTGTGGTATAATGACATATTCCAGAGCATTGAGTAGTTTTTGAGTTCTCTGGAGTTCCTTCGCTAGGCTGAAGATGGCATTTTCGTATTCAGCTGCTTTGCAAACCTGAGGCAGCATGTTCTTAATGAGCCTGGCCGCTTTGTCTACGGAGGCATTCGTCTCTACAAAGCCGTATGATAGGTCTTGACCGCCTCTCTTATTCTTTACTTCTAGAGTTGGAATTTTAACGTCTACCACCCTTCTAACATTCACATCCACTTCCATTATACTAGGTGTGGAATCGGCGACAGACTCCAAAGTCGTCGTCCCCAGCGACATGTATGCATTGTATACAGAAGTATAAATCTCCCCTAATGGCGACCATATATCACCTCGAGCCCTATTTGCCTCCTCGATCATCTCGTCTATCTTTTTTAACAAGACTTCTCTTTTATCGTCGAGAATTTTGTGTACCATTCTTGCAACCTGTATAGAGCGCCGAATTTTAATCAGCTCAATCTTCGTTGCAATAACTTTCCGCCCAAATGACATGAATTTACCTGTTTCCTTTGTAATACTGCCTTAGGCTCTTATCTTTAATCTTAGTCAGTTCACCCTCAGGCAATGAGGACAAGACCTCCCATGCTCTG
>JALZES010000043.1 GCA_030861915.1 Thermoproteota archaeon | reverse complement strand
CCGCCGATCCATACCCAGTTTGAAAAATAGCCTGATAGCCAATCTTCTCTGCGATCCTGGCGCTTAGCGCGTCAAAGACTCCAGGGAGAGTCAAAAAAGCTTTTCTGTCCTCTAGGAGAGACATTAGAGAGCGATTATTTTTTTCTGTTACCATCATCTTGAGACAGCAGAACTCGAAATTAACATTTGCTAGTATTGACATGACAAATGCGGATAGGACGCAGGGTATCTTGTATACTTAGATCTACTCGACTGACATGTGCATCTTAACGAATTGCAGTCTAACTTTCAGCTTTAAGTTGTTCTAATTCTTCAGAGCCGTCCGGATATTTTATAATGTTTATGTTGCATAGCCTGCAAGTATATAGCTTTGTGGAGACTTCATGGCTAATTGATCCGTTCAACCAGACCATCAGCTTCCCGCAGAAAGGACAGTTCATAGTCATATTCACTTAAAGGTCACAGACAAATATAATCATTGAGTGACCGTACAAGCACAGATATAGAATTAGATAATAGATCGCTGCAGATGAGAAATTTGGGTGTAACTCTAGGCTCCCCGGGGGTCACAACGATTGTGGTACAAATACTCTTTACAAGGAACCTTCCTGTGGATCTCGAAATTCTCTTTTTTTGGTGACTGTTTTGCTTTACAGCACGTACCATTTGATGTGGCCGGACACGTTCTGACCTCACGACGTGATGCGTGGATACGTCTAATGTTGCATTAGGTTTTCAAGAAGTATAAATCATCGTGGTTGTCGTTTGTTCTCGTAGCTGGTTGTCTCCGTTATGCTTTAACTCTGCTGAACCTCTTCTAATTTGAGATTCTCTTCTGTTGGCGCAGAGAAAGTGTTTGCTGTTACTTCATCGGTAGTTTCCTGAGCGGGCCTATCATAGTCCTCTAATACAACCTCTACAATCTTCTTTGTTTTTTCCCACCATTGTTTTATATTTTCTTTAGGGAGTTGTATCGTAACTTTGCCAAAGTTAATAGTTTCAAAGTCCTCTGAAGGATTCACGTAAGATTGGCTACCCATCGAAGGCGTTCGAATATTGTTAGTATATCCCACAGGGCTAAATCTGCTTGGTTCTTCTTCAACATTTATTAAATCGTCAGATATTTGTGATATATCCTCCAGATACCATTTCCGAACTATGTTCTGGGCCTGTCTAGCGAGGGGAGCTTCCGCACCTGTAATATTCTTTAGCTGTACCCAAAACGTATCTTCGGGCGGATTCTTTCCTATTCTCTTGAATAACTCTGACCATAATGATACATTTAACACCGCCTTCCTTTTCAATAATGCCTCTTGGTCTTGTTTTTCAGGATACGCAAGCTTCTTTCCAAGCTCTGAAACCCTACATTTTCCCTTTCGCTCAACGAGACCGAATAATGTCATGCTGTTCAATCTCCTATAAAATGGAGTCGTGGTATTCGTCTTATAGCCTAAAATCTGAGCGACATCATTAGAACCTATTTCTTCAGAGCCTATAGCCTCATAAAGCGTCTTAGCATCTGCTATACATGGAAGCAATCGGGCTTCCGGTACTTCATAAGATCCTAAGTTCATAGGCTACGATATGCATGAAGATTAATAAGCCTATCCCATATTCCACGATAATTTTATCGGATTTATCTTATTTACTCAAACCAAACACGCACATTATAAGCAACATTGGCTAGACCAGCGAACTTGAATTCCAAAAAATAATTTAATTGATGGGCCGCGTAGATAATTTTAAATAGGCGCTCGAGATGTGCTTTGTTAATTATTTACTTTTGTTGTTGTAATTTATCCGACTTTTATAGAGTCGGAAATTGGCTCTGTTGTAGAAAATGGCCGCGTTCGCGAAGGACGAAACCTTAATAAGTCACTAGCGATATTACTAGTGATATGTTATCTGGGTGGATAGCAAGAGTTGGAAGTGTAATACCTAGAGGATTCTCAAGACACTACATTTTAGGTTTACTCAAGGAGCAACCTATGTCGGGAAAAGAGATAATGGACAAGGCAGTACTTCAAAGCGATGGCAAGTGGAGACCGTCTCCTGGACTGATTTATCCAATGTTGGGAAGGCTTCTCGAGGAAGGGCTAATAGCAGAGACTGATACAGGAAGATATACTATAACTCATAAAGGTGTAGATATTTCTTCTGATATCGAGTCGGTTCGCAACATCATGCAGAAACAACTAGACGTAATGCTCAGAGTTGGCAATGTTGGAAGATTTATGGCTTTAGATCTCATAGATAGAGTCGCTACTATAGGTTCTACACTGAGCTCGAATCTTGATAAGATGACTGTGCAAGAGCGAAACAAGTACAGAGAATTTCTGATAAGTGAGTTGAACAAATTAGATAATCAGCAAAAAAACGCTGAAAAAGTAAGGGTGGATTAGGACAAGCCTTACCAAATTGTGAGCGAAGTACAATAATGTAATATCCAATGAAAGGGCGAAATTTATCCTTGTGAAAATAGTTCAAAAGTGGTCATTACCTGATAGTATGCATATGTTGGATATGCTTTTGAAATGTCTGCAATTTGAAACCTTCTTCTAGAACCGAATACGACTTTGACCTCATGTTGAAGAAAGCTAGGTATTTATCGCTAAGAACAAAGTAGCGATATCCTAGAAGTGTCAAATAGAAAGTCAAAGATTGATTACGAGATAAGGAGGCTTAGAGAGTCGGACCTTAAGAACGGTTTTTTTGAAACCCTTTCAAATCTAAGCGAAGTTGGACGAGTCGGCCAAGACATACGGCGCGCAGCAAACATTCTGAGAGAGATTGACAAGAGCAAAATGTCCAATATCTTTGTGGCGGTAGACAAAGGTGGAAAAATAATAGGTTCAATAACTTTACTTTTAGAACAAAAATTTATTCACGACGGAGGCAAAGTTGGACATATCGAGGACGTTGTGACAAGGAAAGGATACGCAGGAAAGGGGATTGGTTCTGCATTGGTAAGTAATTGCATTAATCTTGCAAAAGAAGAGAAATGCTACAAGATGGTTTTGGACTGTTCCCCGGCCAATATTCAATTTTATAAAAAAGCCGGATTCCGAGAACACGAAATTTCTATGCGATATGATATTCTCTAACCCAATGAATTGAGGTCATATCCACTTAAGACCCACCCACTTAGTTCAAAGGGGAATAATTTATATACAGATTATGAGTTGTTGATCCTTGGCTTCCTGCAGGTAGAAGATCGATAGTAGGCTATGGTTTATTGTAAGAAGTCCGCTAAAAGTCGTTCGTGATCGGAAAACGTCGCTTGATGTAGCCC
>JALZES010000034.1 GCA_030861915.1 Thermoproteota archaeon | reverse complement strand
GGCTTACATATCTGTTCTCTATTTTATGAAAGTAATAGTTTTGGGTATAAGTTTTATAAATCATCGGACTTTACGCTTTACGCAATTACTCAGCAGCTGACCTGAGGTTTTTTAGGAAACATCAGGGGTCTTCAAAATGGGTTAGTTCGACTCAATCCTTATATTTAAAAAGCCTTTACCTTTACAATGTCTAGCCAACAAGACGAAACAATTCCTCATACTTTGCGAATCAAAAGCGTATAGAGAGTATAGATCCCACGGGAAAGGGGACAGCGATAGTCGAGAGGTCCCAGATCGGCAGCGAGGCATTAAGAAAAGAAAATCCCAACTATTCAAACTATGATATCAGAGAGATTGTAACTAAGATTGTATCGAGACATGGTAAAAGGCTACTATAAGGGATGCCTTACCGGAGGAATATAAGGATAAGAGAATGCAAGAGTATGCCAAAGAGTCCCATAAGAATAGGGAAAGCTCAGGGCAGACTACAGAGTTTGATAATACCGAAAATAGAACATTTATGCACGATTTGAATCCTGCGCAGAATAGCTCCGTTGGCCCAATAGAGGATGTTTCTGAGGACTTTTCCAAGATGAACGGAGATAGAAGCTTCCCATATCCGGAGACCGTAAACGTCAGGAAGATATAATGATAATTTCAAGGGATACTAATTCGCATAATGGACCCGGATTTGAATATCGTAGGGATAACTTTAATTCAATCTCTGAGAACTCGTATAGTATGAAGGCGACCTGAATGCAAACAACATCCTCACCCTCGTCCTCTCTACAACAACATGAAGAGAGAGATTTTTCTTATGCCAAGAATATTATTGATGATAATTCGCTTACATTTGCTGAAAAAATAATAAGCATAAAAAGCGTCGAAACACACAGCAAGAAATCTACAAAAATATCTAGATCGGGCGATATTGTCGTTGTGGATGTGGATCTTGCGATGGCACAAGATAGCACAGGTCCTTTGGCGATTCGATCTCTGAATGAAATGGGTATAGATAGCCTACAAGATCCAGCAAAGGCTTTACTTGTTATAGACCATACATTTCCTGCAGCAGATGAAAAAGTAGCAAATTTGCACGCTATGATAAGAGAGTTTGCTTCAAAGTATAAGTGTTTGTTAGTAGAGGGTTCTATTTCTCATCAATACATCCTTGAATACCTTGCAGCTCCAGGCATGATGATACTAGGAGCAGACTCGCATACATGCCAAGCGGGTTGTCTCGGTGCCTTTGCAACTGGTATTGGAAGCACAGAGATCGCAGCAATATGGGCTACAGGACAAATATGGTTGAGAATACCCGAGACCATAAAGATCAATATATCTGGTATTTTTAATAAGGGTGTATTTCCCCGAGACTTAATTTTGGATTATATCGGAAAAATAGGTGAAGATGGCGCTAACTACAAGGCACTAGAATGGAAGTTTTCAGACGGTGATATAAGGAACCAATTCAGCATGGATTCTAGAGCCTGTATCAGCAACGCGTCAATGGAGTGCGGGGCCAAGATATCTGTATTTCCAGTTGATGTCATATCTAGAAAATATCTTGATGAAAATCCTAGAATGAACAATAACAGCAGCGATAGCTCTTTTATGAAACAAATTGAAATAGATCCCGGTAATTCCGCAGAATACTTTGACGAATTTGAAATAGAATGCAACAAGATAGAACCGTATGTTTCAGGCCCAGATCATATCGATATCGTACATTCGGTTAACGAATTGGAAAACGTGGAGATTGACCAGGCCTTTATAGGCTCGTCTACAAATGGTAGGATCGAGGACCTCGAGGTTGCAGCGCGCATACTAAAGGGAAGGAAAGTTCATAAGAACACAAGGTGTGTGGTCACCCCTGCGTCCGTCAGAGTCTACGAAGAAGCAATTAGGCGAGGATATGTAGAAACTTATCTTGAAGCAGGAGCAGTTTTTACTAATGCCACGTGCGGAGCATGCGTTGGAACTCATCTAGGTGCATTAGGAGAAAATGAGATCTGCATATCTTCGTCTTCGCGAAATTTTGTTGGTCGAATGGGGGCGACGTCATCAAAGATATACCTTGCATCCCCTGCTACAGTAGCAGCATCTGCAATAGAGGGAAAAATAGCCGATCCGAGGGGGTACTGTTGACTATGAGTGAGCACCCAGTTATTATCCCTAGTATTTCAAAAGGAAAAGCTTGGGTATTTGGAGATAATATCAACACAGATATAATCATACCCTTTAGATTCAAAAGTAGAACTAATGATCCTTATGAAATGGCAAAGTATGCCATGTACGGATGGGACCCAGACTTTCACAAGAAAATCTCCAAGGGTGACATAATAGTAGCAGGAAAAAACTTTGGTGGGGGCTCCAGCCGAGAACAAGCGCCAGTTGCTCTAAAATATGCTGGAATTTCTGCAGTCATCGCTGAAAGTTTTGCACGCATATTCTATAGGAACGCATATACAATTGGATTGCCCGCATTTGAGATACCAGAACTAAAGGGAAAAATAAATCAGGGAGATGAGCTTAGGATAGATATAACAAAGCTGGTTGCAGAAAATACTAGAACTAATGAAACTTTTCTCGCTAAAGACGTGCCGCAATTTTTGCGGGAGATGTTGTTAGAGGGTGGGTTAGTTGAATACTATAAAAAATACAAGGAATTTCCATGGATACAAAGACAAAACCCCTCGGGGAAATCATGATTTTTTTAGCTGCTGCGTGGTTTATTTTGGAGAAAACGGTAAGGTCATTATCGTTCTGCAGAAAGTAAAAGCGGTCTAAGGGAACATACTCAGGCCATACTTAATTTCTATACCCTTCAAAATACGAATAGTGCTGATCTCCGGGTAGCATGTAGCAAAAGGCAGACTCGAAATTAGTCGAAATTTGTCTTCACAAACCATAAAAGAAATAACACAGGAGACGCAGGAAAACAATATATGTCATCTGCAGGGACTTTTGAAAAACTGTGTAATCAGATCTTTGGACTCAGTTCAAATATTCGATTTGTCGGGATTATTAATGGGATGGGAGATCTTGTATCAGGAGGAATGAGAGAGGGTATACAATCTATGGAGAATAATGAGAGTTCTTCAAAATTATATTTAGAATTTGTGCTCAGAAGTGAAATGCGTAAACACCAAGACGCAGAATTTGGTAAAACAATTTATAGTTTTTCAGAAAGAGAGAGAATAAAGTTTGCAGTTTTTCCGCTATTACAAAATCATTTGCTCATGGTATCTATGGAGAAAAGAGAGATAGACCACGAGCGAATAATTCAAGATATCTTGATGCTCAAAAGCAGTAGTAATTCACATCCGCACCCCACGTAGACGCAAATATCATATTTTTTGAGATCACTAGAAGACCATATTATAGAGGTGGTTCAGACTCCATTTTCTTCAATGATTTTTACTGTTCCGCGTTGAAGGCAGGTGATGTTTGTTGTGCAAGTTGCTTTACCAATTTCTTACGATCTGGACTTGAATTGACTACCACAATTTCTGTAAATCGAAGTTGAACATACTTTTGGAGCTTTTTTATGTCTTCCTCTGTATTAGAG
>JALZES010000030.1 GCA_030861915.1 Thermoproteota archaeon | reverse complement strand
ACTTCAAATTTATTTGATAATACTGGTACCTGAATCCCTATTTAGGGTTCTGTGACTTGATTTTTGTAAATACACAACACTGTCCTAAAGGTAGTCATCTTTTGTAGGCTCGGCTCCCTTCCATGTTGCGAAGAAAAGCTATCTTCTGATATTACAGAGTTCATCTTCAACTACGATACGTATATCTTTAGCCTGTTAGACCATATCGATACAATCGAGAATAAGATACCAGTCAGGATGGCTAGGAATGGATATCTTCTGTTCAGTGGAATTGTTAATAGAAACAGAATATGATCCCAACCATCTTACAACTAATTTAATATCAAATCTTCAGGCACCATTCCATGACCGTACGGTGCTCCAAGCGCCCGCATATAATATGCCCATTAACCTAAGATGAAATTGCGAAATGCAGATCTTATGGAGTCCATGTTATGCCTCTGGAAGAAGAAATTCATATATATAACTAGTATGCCTTTCTGTTACCATTTTGTTTTTGGCATTGTTATTAATCTATGAACTAATATTGATAATATCTGCCTGTTTTAGAATTTGTGTAAGCTGATTTTCTTGTCCTAAGGTTTCGCAACTGGTAATTCACAGGTGGGGAGGGGATTCGAACCCCTATATATTCGCTGGCTGCAGCCAGTTTTCTGCAGGCGAACGCATGGCCGCTCTGCCACCCCACCATACATTGTTAGGCTATGACACACTTAATTTAAGCATTAAGAGGTGTCTCTATCCACATCAAGACCACTAATACCAGACCAAATGCTATATCTTACTGTTTAACTTAATGGGCAGAAGAGCACATCGGAGCTTTACATTTTACATAACGCTTTGATACCAAGTAAATCCAGTACCTTCTTGAGCACGATGCCGAAGGCACTAACAAGTATGAGTCTTGACAACATCGTTTCTGTATGTTTCTCCTTCAAAATAGGGACCTTCTCATAATAAAGATTGAATGTTGTCGCGAGTTCGTATGCATATTTAGCCAAGGCTTTGGGATTAAGGGTCACTACAGCTTCCTCTATGACAAGGTCTAATTTTGACAATATCTTGATAAGATCTATTTCAGAACTTGTATTTAATAGTCCAAAATTGGTCCCTCCAAATGAGTGATAATTTTGTCCTGATTTTTCCAAAATTCGCTGGGATCGTGCATAAGAGTATTGCAGGTAAGGGCCAGTTTCCCCCTCAAGGCTTAGACATTCAACAATATCAAAAGAAATTATCTTATTCAGATCCTGTTTTATCAAATAATATCTTATAGCAGAAACGGCAATATTTTCTGCTATATCATTTAACAGTTCATCTGCTAATCTCGGGTTCCGTTTCCTTGCTTCATCAAGTGCCTTCTCATGTAGTTTATCTAGAACAAAGTCAGCATTTACGTAAATTCCCTTCCTTCCTGACATATGGATAAACTCTCTTCCTCCGATATCCAGGCCAAGTACGTGAGCAGTTCGGGAGTTTATGGTAACGGCCTCATATCCCAGATGGATATAATTGTTACTAGATTCTATCTCGCGGATAGTCTCATCATTGAATACCCCAGATTTTAGATTGAACAAAATGCGGGATATTATCTTCTGGAGTCTAGATTGCCTAGAGTCAATAATGGTTATCGTGGTGTGTCGAGACTGAAAGTTATGAATCGTATTTTCATTTTGATTTGATTCGTATAACCCAGTTGCCCAAAGAACTGAGCCATCCCATTGCTCTCCAAATTTGCGATAAGAAAATGGATCATCAACCAAGCCGGTTTTCCATGCTGCGTAAGGAATATCTTTTGCAATGTAAGTTGATGTGCCATCACTTCTAACTATTACTTTATCCGCTTCTTCTAACTCATCGTCTGGGTCGACATTATCATTTTTCAATCTTATTATCCAGCAATCTTTATTTTTCCCGGTTTTTTCTTTAAATATTAGGCCTTGATTCTTCAGCAAGTCCAATGTATTTGACCATAAACCGGATGATACAATATGAGACTCGAAGTTCAAAAGGTCATAACGTGCCTTAACTCTCCAACAAGTTTTCAATTGTTCCATTAATACTTTGATAGTAATATGACCAGCGAATTTTGCAATATCCGATTTTGTTTCTTCGATCTCTCTAAGCACGCATTTTCTTTTCTCTTGCAGCGAAGGATATATTTCGTACATTCTATTAATTTTCGTATAGATCTCGTCACCGCAATACTGATCAAATTTCATGGTTGAGTGACCACCGTAAATTTTCGGTTCAATCGAAAATCCAGCAAAGAGGAATCCAACAACAATGTCTGCAACCTGCAATCCGGAGTCATCAATATAGTTTAAGACCGTAACTTTATGGTTGGTGGCCTTTAGCATTCGATAGATTGTGTCGCCAAGAATTACGTTTCTTAGATGGCCTACATGTAATGCTTTGTTTGGGTTGACGCTTGTATGTTCGACTATTACATCCCTGCCCTTTCCTATGTCATTAAGGCCATAGCCTGAATTTGTGATTATTTGTCTTAGAGTCCAGACCGCAAGAGCACCATAATTTAGTCGGAAATTTATGTAACCTGCAGGATGGGCTTCGGCTGAAACAAGCATGTCAGCCCAGGGCAGTATCGAGTGCCTTTTTTGATTCCTCCCGTATTCTTTTATATATGGATTTAGCTGTTTGTCAACGAGTTCTTTCGCTATCTCATAAGGACTCCTCTTGAGCCTTCTACTTAATTTAAAGGCGATATTGCAAGTAACATCCCCTAGTTCTTTCCTTGGTGCCTCTGATATCTCAAAGTCTTCATCCTTCTCTGTCTCCCCTTCCAAAAAATATCCAAGGTTCTTAGCCGATAAAAAAACTAACCTGCGAACGTTATTAATCAGGTTCCTAAGTGTCAATTCTATTCACTATCCCAGATAGAAAAGTAGATGCAACGAATTCAACTGCTTCTACTGCACCTTCTCCTTGACGTCCTTTAACCACATGTTTTGCTTTAGCTTTGACGTTGTCTCTCGCGTGGTTCAAAGCGATACTATAACCACACATATTAAACATTGGAATATCAGTCTCGCTGTCACCTATCGCAACTGCGTATGCAGGGTCTATATCTAGAATTCTTAATGCCTTCTTTAATCCTACTGACTTGTCTATGCCTTTTTCGTTTATATGAAATGCATATTGGCTATCTGAGATGTATAAGTCTAGCTTGTTGTCTTCTAGCACCTTTTGTCCTTGTTGCATGTCGAATGTACGGCATAGAACTACTTCGGTGAGTCTATTAAAGACAGGTTTCAATTTTACACTATCAAATTTCTTTTTTAATACTTCGTATCCTTTCATGCAGTTTTCTTTATTTGCAAATGATATGTGTTGTTGAGGTCCTGTCATCACCGTCCCGCCATTTTCCCCTACTGCAACTCTTGTTGTTCCACCAAACACGGACAAAATATATGCCTCAGCCGACGACCTCCCTGTGACGAAAATAACCCTACAGCCCATACTTTCAATATGTCTTAAACTGGCCAGGGCCTCTAGGTGAATTATCCCTCCTCCATTTTCAGTTAATGTTCCATCGATATCTATAGCGAAGGCCTTGACAGTATCCAAGTCTGTATGTCCTCCCAATATCTTTGGTATATATAAAATTGGTTATTGAATAAGAAGTTATAAACCCAGATTCTGGGCGTCCTGCGGGTCGCTGTATGACCTACAACTTGGCTGGGCCAATAAAATTCAGAGCCTACCGTTATATAGGGCACTCACGTAAGTTGGTTCTAATCGCTGCGGGTCCGTCGCCTAGTTAGGACAGGGTGCTGATTTGTCTAGTATTCGAAGAAGCAAGCACAAGCCTCCGAAGCCAGTTGTCGTGGGATCGAAGCCCACCGGACCCGCCTACAATTAAGTTGATTGAAAATAAAACTATGAGCTGTATGGTGACACGTGAACGACTTGGCTGTAAAAATTTATAAGAGATGCAACAAAGTATTCTAGTAATTGAGTTCACAAGAAATTGTCACACTGCAGGATCATCATAATACCTTGTTGAACAGAAGAGAACTTAAAGTAATTATAAAGAACGTACAAGGTCAATTGACCAAGATCAATGCTTCATCAGTTATTGCAACACATTTTAAGTTGAGCCAGCAAGAGCAAATTGTACCGATATTAATGCAATCTGAAACAGGACGGACTGACATACATGCGTCATTTTATGTTTACAAGTCTCTAGAAGATGCAAAACAGCAACTTCCAAGGTATCTGATGCTACGGAGTATGTCCAAAGAGGATCGGAAAAGAATCATTGACGAGGAAAAGGCGGCAAAGTTGAGAGCAAAACAAGCGGCTGCTGCCGAAGCAAAGAGTGGCAGGGGTAGAAAGTAATGGTCGATAAAAAAGCGGGTAGCTCTAGCAAAGGTGATGTCTCAGTGTTCGAGTTTTACAAATTGGAAGGCGAAAGCAAAATTGTTAGAACCAAAAGAGATTGCCCAAGATGCGGGAGAGGCGTTTTCATGGCTGAACATAAGGACCGTTTTAGCTGTGGGAAATGCGGATTTACTGAATTCCATAGGTCTGGAACGAAATCTGGAACTAGATCTGAAAGCAAGGCCTAAATATGCGGCGCAATTCTAATGGCGCTGAAATACTGATATACTATTTTCCCTAAAAACGAAGAACCAAGCATTAGTATTCTTCATTACTTAGAAAAGTTGTTCACGCAGTATGGATGTACGATATATTCAATCTGCAAACCTGCTAATTTCTTCATGGATCGATCGTGCAACGGAGGAGGATATTAATGGATAAAATTGTCCAAGATAATCCATAGATTTTTGAAATAGTTCTTGTCTGAGATCTTTTATTTTGGATGCTTTATCATTTGTTGTTGATGCCTGATCAAAAGAGAAATAACCTGACAAGAATTCTCTCACAATTTCCTTAGCGACAGAGGTATTGGTTGTTCTTTTTAAGCTCCGACAGAGGAATTGAATGATATCCCAAACCGGGTCACTGCCAGCACCATTTTCGCTAAAATCGAATTGGTCCAAACTCGTAAAGAATACGCTGCCATTGGAGTTATCTGCATTGTTAACAATAATATTATTTGGTTTTATATTGCCTAGAGTGAAATGGGTCGCATGAACCATAGCAAAATTTTTTCCAATTGCCTTGATCCAAAAGATATTTTTTGCTCCAGCTGTTAATTTCTTCTTCAATGAGTCTTGAATAATCCGATGCATGCTTTGCCCTTCAACAAAGTTTGTTACCAATATTAGGCGCTCTAAATCAATGGCTAGTATAGCGGGAGTATTCAAACCTACCTCATTCCGCAAGTATCTGAGGGCCTTATACTCAGTCCCAAGTCTAAATAGAGGATCAATCTTAAGAGGATATTTAGAAAGAGCGTAGTTAGATAAAGCCCAGAAATTCAATGTAGCCCATTTTAGTCCTTTTAGTTTTGCAAAATTTTTTGCTACTACTGACACGATCCGATCTGGGTTATAAGTGTCCTGCAGAGTGTAACACGTAGTTCTGCTATTTACACTTCCCAGATGAATCCTCTTTAGTATAGTATAGGAAAGCAGACCAAATGATTTTGCGACGAGATCCAACCATTTTTTATTGCTTCTGGTAATAACTTGACCCTCCTCTAATTTCCAATAATGCTCCTGAGGATATGCCATGAATTCTGGCAAACTAATTGGTTGAGTCCTATGTCGTCTTATTTTTGATTCTGCCTCCTGCATTGTGTAGTGTAAAACTCTTCTCCCAGCGTAAGCATGCACAAAATATGAATTAAGGACTTGTAATTTTCTAGCGAGCATTAACCTTAGATTATTTCTTTCTGCTTGCTTGTTGAGGGCCAGACGTTTTTTGCTTATTTGTAGTAAGTTAACATCGGTTGTTGTTGATGAGGTTTTTAATATTAGCAATTCTTTATCGTTTGTTATTATCTCCTCCAGAGCTTTTCTGTACCCTTCAAGCGCAAAGGCTAAATTTTTAGCGGCTTGTCTACCGGTATATATTTTGTAATAACTGTATAGGGCAGAAGGATATACTAAGCTGCGCTGCTTTATTTTTGAAAACACGATGAACTCTAAAGGAAACGATATTTCTGTGCACAAAATACTTGTGGTCCGTATAATACCTAACAGCTCTTCTAGAATGACCCGCTTTTTATACAAAATTTCTATCGACTTAAATAGCTCCTGGTTAATTATGGCCTCGTAAGTATGAAGTAATCTACCTGCCACAAATTCTCCTAATAATCCTGTCTGAGCATCTTTTTGAAGTGCAATATGATCTACGATTAGCGCAGATATTCTAAGTCCCTCTGACCGGAAGTATGAATACCTTACAGTATATGGATAACCTTTTACGACAACAATTATATCTATATCGCTGTCTGGGCTTTCATATCCAGCAACTTTAGATCCGTACAGACAAGCCCCGATTACTCTGCGACGTTTTGCTAGCCTCTCAAGGAATTTATCTATGGCTCTTGATTCTTCCTTTGATAAGCTCGTGCAATTAGTCCTCATCCATACGCCTATATTTTATTTTTCAATTCTTGTATTGCTGCTCTTTCAAATTCAAGTATTTTTTCTCTGATCTCTCGACCAACCTTTATCCCAGCCACAGCTTCAGCAGGTATCTTGACTATGTTGGAATCTATGGACACACTTACTGAAGGAAGACCTCTATTCATCCAATATTTAATTGTCTTTTCTTCTAGTCTTGAGTCCTTGAACCCCTCTGGAAACTTTTTAGCAATATGATCCCTTAAGACCTGATCTGATCTAAATACACATTTGGCTTCTAACAAGCGGCCGGAATCTCGGTATCTATTTTCGAATAGACTTGCAGTAAGATCGTCTGAAATTATATCCATTTTCATTATCCGGTTCAATAGCTCTAAATAATGCATGAATTCGTGAGCCAAAATTGCGTGAATGGTCCCAAGCAAGCCATATATAACAAGTGGGGCTGTAATCCGAATGAGTATTTCGACTTCATTGTTTTTCTTCACTACCGGGATAGTCTGTGCAAACAGGAAGCCAAATTGAGCAAATTGAAAGTCAGCAGATGATGGGGCAGCAATAATTAGAGTAGGATCAATATAATAGCGAGGATATTTTAGTCCTGATGCTCTTTCTATTCTCTGAATTCCCATCTCTACAATACTAGAGCGCTTTACTATGACACTATAGATCTCAGGCGGGATCAATTCTAGTTCTCTAGCGTCTCGCACTTTTATCAAGGGATCAAAAACCATATCAACTTACTTACAAAAGAATGGATGTGCTGTAAGAAAAATGTTACTGGTATTTATTTATTAATCAATATGTCGAGAACATCAAATATTAAACATTCACACTTTAGGTTCACAGCCGCCGAAATATTTGGGCTTATATATTCGCGTCCTTCTACAAATTGTTTGATGGTTAGCCCTCCGTCTGCAACTAAATGGAGCTCGCATACTTCATCATCTTGTTTTACAACATCCAGGGAATAAATCCTTTTTGCCGATGCCCTATGCATGTTCTTTTGACTCCTAAAGATTATCACAGAATTAGCCAAAGATCTTATCTTTAAAACTTCTTCCTTTCCAAGTTGTCGTGGAGTCTTAATGACTATCCTTGTCTTTGCAATAAATTGAACAGGCTGCTCTGGAAGTTTCTTAAAAAGTCTCTCAATATTTACGAATAAACCATAACGAGGAAAATCTAGTCTCCTTTCATTAAGGTGGACAGTTTTAGGGTTTCGAATTCGAACAAAGAAAGGTCTCCCTGATCCCAAGACCAAACTGTTCTTATCCTCGCTACCGATCCAAGAAAATTTCAGTGCTTGGCCTCTTGTGATCCCTAGGATCTCATTGGATATTATCGATTGAATGCTAGTATCCTCCAAAGAACATTTTGCTGATCGATGTAGTAAACTGGAATTGACGGAAGAAGAGGAATCACTTTGCATACACCCTTTGTACCTGCTGTAATGGCCGCTCGCTCTCTGTGGGATTCCTCTATTCTTTTTTATATATCTACCTAAAATGATCAAGGGCCTCGTTTGGATATTTATATCTGGGTCGGATTCTTTTTCGAACTGTAAATTTACTATTATATCAGGATATAAGAAATCAATTCGCTTGTTTGTATATTTTCTGAACTTCTTCCTCAAGTCTGTGACTAACTGGCTTTTTATATTTTCTCTGCCACGTATTTTGAACCTAGCTCTAATTCGGTCTTCTTTTTCATAAAGAGATGCTGGTATAGTTGCTCCTATTAAAAAAGTGTCAAAACGGTAACGACCACTTAAGGAGTTTCGGATTTTTTGAATAACTAAGTCTGTTTTATGCATAAGTCCGCTGCAAATATGGCATTTATTTCCATTGTTTAATTGAAATGAATCCTGAGCATTAAAATTAATGTCAGTATCGATTGATACCTGCCTACTGAGACAATATTTGCATAATATATAATTCTCTCTGAGTCGACGAAGAAGTAATTCCTGTGTCTTATTAGGAATACTAGCCGATTCCAAATTTCCTTAGCATTCCTTGCATTTGTCTTCCTTTGGCCTGTTTCATCATTGTTTTCGAGTTGCTATATTGTTTTACCAAATCCTTAACCTCGTGCTCGGTGAGGCCTGATCCTCTTGCTATGCGCTTCCTTCTAGACTCGTTAATTATTTCGGGGTTTCTCTTCTCATATTTTGTCATAGATTGAATAATAAATCTCCACTTCTCCATTTTTCCCTCCAAAACGTCTAGTTGGTCTTCCTTCAGCATACCTGACAGCCCTGGCAAGTTGTCTATGACATTCCTGAAACCCATCTTCCCAACGTTTTCCATCTGTGCGTAGAAGTCTTCTATAGTCATCTTACCGCTCAACAGTCTTTTCGCCTGATTCTCATCAGCCTGAAGTTCTAAACCTCGAGCCATTTCTAGTATTGCCTGTATGTCCCCCATACCTAGGATCCTGCTTACGAAACTGGTAGGGGAAAAAACCTCAAGGTCGTCTATTCGTTCACCTGTTCCAATAAACATTACTCTTGCACCCGTTGCCGCAGAGGCCGCTAGTACTCCTCCACCTTTAGCCGTTCCATCAAGTTTAGTCACAATTATTCCCCCTACAGCTGCAGCTTCATGGAATGCTTTAGCTTGGTTAAATGCCTGCTGTCCTATTGTCCCATCGATTACGAGCAATACAAGGTCTGGATTTATGGCATTTCGCATATCGCGCATCTCCTCTAAAAGACTTGATTCCTCTTTGTGACGTCCTGCCGTATCAACAATGACTACATCTAGGCTTTGCGCTCTAAAGTGCTCTACACCTTTTCTTACAATATCTATAGCGTCTGTATTTGCCTCCTCTCCATAGACTTCTGCGTTGATTCTACTGCAATTCATTTTTAATTGAGTTAGTGCTCCAGGCCTCCAGGTGTCAGCCCCTATAACACCCGCACTATAACCTTGCTTTGATAACCAGCGCGCGATCTTTGCAGTCACAGTGGTTTTGCCACTGCCTTGGATGCCGAGCATAAGGATGATGCTCTGCTTGTTAGGCTCAAAGTTAATTATCTTTTCAGCGGTTTGTTGTGATTTATCGATGTTTTTGATCGTCTGGCCAGAGTATCCTAGTAGTCTAGCAAGTTCACCGTACAAGATAGTAATAATATGGTCTTTTCTCGTGAGTCCCTTTACAGGTTCTTCATTCATTGATCTTTCCTTGATTCTCTTTGTAATTTCTAGCACCAGTTTTACATTGACGTCCGCCTGCAACAGAGCCCGTTGGATGTCCTTGCACAGAGAATCGATTAATTCTTCGTTGATATCAGAAGCTCTCACGATCTTCTTAATAGCGCCCCTTAGACCAGTGCGCAAGTTATCAAGCATATTGTTATTCCTTCGGTATTAACGCATGTTCCAATATTTCAAATATTCCCCGCTGACCGTCCCACTTTACGATGGATTTTTTAATTAATAATCTCTTCTTAAAGATCGGACAGTCAACTGTTAATGTTTCGGCTTCTCCGCCCTCGAAGGATATATTTATTCCGTACCTATTGCTTAGCAAGCGAAGTTTCTCTATTAAATCACGGTCAAGATCTTTTCCAAGCCAAGAAAAATCAAGTCCCATTGCAGACACCGAAACTATTTTTACATGAAAGCCATTGTCAATCAGAGCCTGAAGATAGTTGTACGGTTGGACATTCCATATCGGTGCGATATTTGCTAGGCCATGCCCAGTACACACTTTTCTAAATATTTCGTTTTGGAATATACTTGAGATCGTTCCATGTACGATACCCTCAATATCATAAGCTGATACAACTTGGGCTATAGCTTGTTCTAAAACTTTGATTTCAGCGAATTTGGTTGAGTCTGCAGTGGAATCAACTCCCATGAATGGTATCTCTAAAGCAGCCGCCAGAGACTTGGTGATTTTGCTATTCGGGTAATGAAATAGCATACTATCGTCTGCACTTGGATGTATGGTAACTAAGCATTCAACTGTATGACCGTATTGGATGGCTTTATAGATAGAAAAGATGCTGTCCTTTCCACCAGAACAAAGAGCGGCTAATTTCATGATTTGAGAATAAATATTCCACTCCGGACAGCATCTATGTGTGGCATTATTTTTGAGCGATATAGCAATTGGCGTGCGTAATAGGCTCTGATCCCAATAGACTCAGAGGAGCAGATTGCTGACATCAATGAACCTCTCTATACTTGTTATGCAGTCTGCTGCGTGATCGAGAATTAATTCTCGACTAAAATCCAAACCCATTCATTCTCTACTTTGACTTTATATATCTTGAGCGGGTCTTCAGCCGGTAAATTTTGAGGTCTGCCGTTCTCTAAATTGAAATTAGACATATGCAATGGGCAAGTAACAGTTTTTTCAGATTCGTTTAGAAATCCTGTTGACAAGTCAGCATACGCATGAGTACATATTCTGTCGGTGGCATAGATTTTATTGTCGAATTTCGCTATTAGTATCTTCTTATCATCGTAGTCAAAGTCTAAAAGATCGGAATTTTTCAGATCTTGGGTTTTACATACCTTTATCCACATGCTGGGTTTATCCTTCCTAATTTGGATTTGATTCTCGACTCCTATCTGTATTTATAGTGCTTTTCAAAAATATCTTCTGTCTCCCTATACCTGGACTTTTCTACTTCAAGAATTTGTTCCATGGCCTCGTCTGTCTTTAGCATAAGAGCTTTTCCAGACCACTTATTTTCTATCAGGTAGTTAACCCATGCCCTAATAGTTGGACCCATTTTTCGAGAAAGTGGTTCGAGAAAGCCACTGACAATTTCACGCTTTGCTAGTTCTCTGCTTAATCCTCTAGACATCAAGTAAAAAATCTGGGCTTCATCAAGTTGGGCAACCGAGGCTGAATGCGTGGCCTTTACTTCATTGGTCTCAATCTCCAGTCCTGGGATAGCATCAGATTTTGCTCCCTTATCGAGCAAGATCGCATGGCCAGCCAAATAAGATTCTGATGCCTTAGCGTATTTACCTATCTTTATCATACCCTTAAACAGGGATTTAGAACTGTCTTTCATTACTGATTTGACTAGGACTCTTCCTCTGGAGTTTTGACCATTATGTATCAAGTTTGATGTTACATCAAATGACTGATCATCGATTCCGAAGATTATCTCAAAATCTTCGGCTGTAGAACCTGATTCTTTCATGATACTATCCGTCTTATACCTTGATTGTTGTGCACCAAAAAGTCCTAGGTACCAAGACATCTTTGCATCTCTACCTACGAAGGCCTTTCTGTTAGAAAAATTGACTGTTTGTCCGGCCATTGATTGCAAACTGACCATGTCAAGATGGGCGTTTTGACCCAGGTGACACTGTACAAGTTCAAAATATGCTTGTTGAGTATTCAGCATTTCTGTCTTTTCATCCTTGTGCTCCAGAGCCTTAGCATATGACGGAGAGTAAATCTCTTGAACGACGGTAGCTTTAGAGCCAGCATCAGCAATAATTATATTTTGTGATACTGAAGAGGTTCCGTCATCAGTCAGAGAGCTTATGATACGCAGGGGAGCGTCAAGTGATGTATTCTTTGGGATATAAACAAAGACGCCTGTTCTAAAGGCGGCTGCCTCAAGTGCAAGAAATTTATCCTCGCTATACTGCAACTCATTAGCAAGCAGCCATTGTTTGATAAGTTCGCCGTGTTTTAGCAAGGAATCTTTCAAATCAGAGACAATTACTCCTTGATTCGAAATGTTTTCAGGAACACTTATTTGGTCAATCGAAGGTCCAATTTGAACTATCGTAGTGTCCTCATGTCCTAATTCATTCAACCTGTTTTGGAGCTCCTGGTGTGGTCTTGTGTGTGAGGCCGACTCTCTAAGGCTGTTTGGAAGATAGATCCGTTCTGGCTTAATGCGATTTACATCAGAATATTTTACGTATAATGGAGACACTTCCGAAGGGAGAGATGAATATTGGGAGAATGCCCTCTGTCGTAACGCGGAAAGCCATTTAGGATCCTTGTTCTCTTCGATTATAGATTGGATGTAGTTGTCTGCTAT
>JALZES010000021.1 GCA_030861915.1 Thermoproteota archaeon | reverse complement strand
GATATATTCTGTCTCTCCATACATATTTACGGTGAAGGTAATATTTTTATATATCTGAGTATTCATTTGAAGGAATTATTAGAAAGTATATAATACATCTAACTTATGGAAGAATTAGTCTATTTTATTAAAATTCATATCATGCGCAATCCAATAACTATATTGTTATCGAAAGATTTGGAAGTACAATGGGGCAAATTGCAATATATACAATTTACATTAGCAGCGCTACTTGATATAGCTAAATGTTACCGCATCAAATTGTCTATGAAACGTATGATATTTCGCTGGAAAAAAACAGTCATTGTTAGCCCTATAATAATACTGCAAGAAGTTTTTCACTTTCTGCGTGCCTAAGGTCAATCAAAAAAACCTTCCTTTCATAAGGTCCCAAGGATGATTCGGAGAAACATCTTCATACGAGGTCTCAAGCACGCACAAGATGAAAAGCTATTGTCTCTATCTTATATCGTCAACGCTAATAGGGGTGATGGTACGGGCGGGATCATTTGTGAACTTCCATATATCTTTCAGATGCGGCTATCGCATTTATAGAGCTAAGTCGCTAATGAGCTAGAAATGTCTTCTACTCCAAAGGTCATCAGAATGGGCCAAGGGCAATTTCACTATATAGATCAAGATGCGGCTCTCATCTCTGTTCATTGCAGTATGCGCGAAATGGAGAAGCTTTGCGTAGACGCCCTTCGCAAGCTTGAGAAATCGAAGACCAACCTCACTAGCAAAGCTTCAATCCCACTGAGAGCGTATGAAATGCTAAAGGAAGAGCTGGAAAAGTGCAGGAAGCTAATCAGAACCTTTGGAAGAAAGTACATGGAAAAGATGGGTGTTTAAGCAAATCCATGGAAGAAAAAGAATCATCATCATCTCTATCTGGACAGCCCAGCAGATCCACAAATAGTATTGTTAGCTTTGCACGAGTTGTTGTAGCAAGCAAGACATTTGATTGGATAATAACAGGAGTCATTCTTCTCCAAGCGCTAGTTCTTGCTTTTGAAGCGACGCCCGAATTGCATTCTTTTGGTGAAGAGGGGGAGCTACTGGAAGTAATGTTATTCAACTTAGTTCAAACTCTGGTTATTACAGTTTTCATCGTGGAGGCTGCGTTTAGGCTGACTGCCCAATATCCAAAGCCGCAAAGGTATTTCAGAGACGGTTGGAATTGCTTTGACTTTGCGATCATTATCCTCTCACTTATGCCATTTGCAGGCCAGTTCTCAACGGCAGCTAGGCTCGTCAGACTGCTGAGAATAACTAGACTGATAACAAAATCTACAGAACTGCGGGCTATCGTATCTACCCTTGTCCGCTCAATACCAAGCATAGTTAACATCTTGATTCTGCTTTCAATTCTCTTCTTCATCTACGCCGTAATTGGATACCATCTTTTTAGAAACGTCGATCCACAGCACTGGTCGTCTTTTCTAACCTCAGCGACTACATTATTTCAAATTATCACACTAGAAGGATGGGTCAATGTAATGGAGCCGATAGTCTCCAATTTAGGACCTCTATATTGGCTATACTTTGCAAGCTTTATTTTAATTGGAACCTTCATAGTCATCAATTTGTTTATCTCAGTAATTGTTAGAAAGTCTGAAGAGGCATATCAACAGGTTCAGCGAGAATCACAAATACCTTTAACGCAACAGGAGATTATTCAAGAGATAAAGGAAATCCGCAGAATCCTAGAAGAGCTGGAGAAAAGGATAGGGAGAGATACAAAGGAAAAGACGCAAGCTTGAACCGTTCCCTTGAATGATTTCAGGTTTTTTGAAAGAGCAAACCTAACTCATCTTTTCATGCCCTGAAATCAATAGTCTATCGTCTCGCCCCAGATTCTTCACTAGTGTCTATATATTTATGGAGTTTAAAATCAAGTGAACTGCAAGTCTCATCGTTTACGACGTACCTAACAATCGAAAGATTAATTCAATTTTCTTTTTGCTGAGAGCATCATTAAAAGTCAGACAAGGTTTCACCGTGCATACTCAAGCATTTGTGGTAACCAATTAGGTCCATTCGTATCATTACTTCTTCCTAACTATGGCCATAAAGAATAGAACCAGAATAGCCAAAGTAATCCCAAAAAAGATAATGTCGGTATACGCCGTATCGAAGGCTTCAACAGCATCTTCCAAGTAGTCAAAAAACATCTGTATTGCAAATAATCCAAATGCTATTGAAGCATAAAGTATCCTCTTAAGAGCAGTTTTCTTGTAAGCAGAAATGGAGAGTGCAAGCAGTAGGAGTGAAAATGCTGCAATCGCTATCTTGATTACCTGCGTTATCGGTTCATATGGCTCGACTTCCACTTCTTCAATTCCTATTGGTTCATCTCGACCTATTCCTTCCGATGTTGTTATATTCTCATCACTTTCTTCTTCAAGCTCATTATCGCCATCACCAATTCCGTTCTCCACCTGTCGTATGAGCCAGGACAGTAGAAAAAACCAAATCGGCATAGATAGAAAATCTGTCACAATTGTTCCTCTCCTTGAGATAAGGACAAAAACATTTCAGCTAGTCTGTTGCTCCACCTGTTCCAGATGCTAGGATAGTAGTTCTTTAACAATGCAACAAACTGCTTA
>JALZES010000098.1 GCA_030861915.1 Thermoproteota archaeon | reverse complement strand
ATGGAATTGTTCCTTTTGGATTCCTGCCTCCGGATTGTGACGGCTTGCTCTGGTCGTGAAGCGCAGGGAGCTAGGTTATTCAGCTTTGCATACAATTGAAACATCGTTTACGTTGGTTCCGGTTTTCCCCGTTATTATCAAAGAATTTAGTTGCTTGAAAAAACCATGGCTGTTATGGGTTTTCAAAAAATAAGAAGCGTCAAGGTCCTTCCTCTTTATCTCTAATATGACTTGCGAATTAAGAAATGCGCCTGCAGCTTCGGAATTGCCATCTATTCCGTCTGTGCCGACGCAAAGGATAGTAGTGTCTTTATCTATGGGAAAATTTTGAAGGTTTATTGCTGCTGCTAGTACTGCCTCTTGATTTCGCCCTCCCACTCCATTTTTTTTTATTTTTTTTACTCTGACAACAGTTTCTCCCCCCATAACGAAGGCGAATGGAGAATCCTGAGACTGGACCTCCCTCGCCAAGTTCGCTAGTTTTCTCCCAAAGATCCTTGCTTCGCCGCCAAACGATGTTCCTAACTTATGAGCATGTACTCCGTGACTATCCAAGTACTTAGCAGCAGCTGTGCAGGCTACATTATTGTTACCGATTAAGAAATTGGCCACTTTTTGGAAGATCTTATCGCCAGGCTTAGGGGTTTCGCGCCGGCGTTTCTTTAGGCCTTCGGATATCACCGATCTTACTTCTTGGTATTGTTTATTCCAAAGCCCGTATTTTTTGAGTACTCGAGCAGCGTCTTCATATGAGGAAGGATCAGGACAAGTAGGTCCTGAGCCTATAACGTCGAGCTTATCGTCTATTACGTCCGAAATTATGAGAGAAAATAATTGACACTCGCTACTCTTATATCGCAGCAGTTGGCCGCCCTTTACCCTAGATAGATGCTTGCGCACGGTATTAACTTCTTCAATGGATGCGCCCGAATGTATCAGCGAATTTGAAATATCTTGCTTGTCAGTCAAGGACAGATTCCTTGCTGGATATGGCATTAATGAGGATGCGCCACCAGAGATAACGACTATGACAAGATCAGAGGGGGTAGTCTTTTGGAGAACTTCTATCATTTTTCTCGTGCCTTTCACACCCGCAGCGTCCGGGATAGGATGACTTGAGTGCGAAACTGTAATACCATCAATATCGCAAGAAGTGCTGTATGGAATGGTGATGGCCCCTCCGGAGATCTGGTCGGCTAAGATTTTACTAACCGCACTAGCCATTTTAGCCGTCCCTTTCCCAGCTCCTATTAAATAAACGGATTCAAACAACTTTAGGTCTATGATAATTTGGCGCTGTCTAATATCGTTAAGAAGAAGTCGCCCGTCTCTTAGCTTAACACTACTTCTAACGAGACGGGCCGGATCTACTGATCGGATGGCATATCGGATAGAGCCAAGCGCCAGCTCAAGAGAGCGACTTTTTTGTTTGTAACTTTTCATTACAGTAACCCACGTTGCAGGCCATCTTTACACACATTTGGTACCCGTGCTTGTCCTTTTCATAGTCGTAAAGTCTTCTGAGCCCAGGGAACAATACCAAAGTCGTAAGCTCTGAGCCAAAATATTAAGCTTCAAAACGCGCAGTCGATCAAAATCATTTAAGCAGCGGGACCGGATACGGTGATAGTTATATTCTGCGTTGACATTTCATCTGGAAACTGTGTTGTTTCTTTTCATATTTCTCATCAGTCGTCCCTTTTATCAGCTGGTATTAACCATTTCTTCAATTTTTTACACCATTAGCCCAATGACTGTTGTTGGATCAGTTCGACGCGTGTTCGCTCATTATTTATTATCGCCAAGATAGGTTAATCAGTGCATTAAATCATAGAGATAGCCTCACTGAGGTAACTATGGTGATGTATCTTTCACTAAAGGGAGAACCCGGAAAACGCGGGCTTATGTACGTATCATACTACGGCCGTTCACGTGCATTTATTTCAAATTACCGCTCTTGGAGGGAATACCATAGCGACGGGAATATTGCACAAGTTGCGTCTTCCTTACTAAGTCATGAGACACTGCACTTAACACTCAACAAATTTTCGCTTTCAGCGTCTGCTGACTTGGATAACCTTTTTGGAAGGTCAAATAATTGGGAACTCTATGAACATGGGTTGGGAGATTTAGATAGGTTGAGCATCAATTCTGATAGTTCGCACAAAAACGGAGCCAAGAAACCTAAGAGATCGAAGAAAAAAACAACCCGATACAAATAGAACTTTCGCCTGCTTCATTTTGCCCGCTTAATAAATGCCTTCCTGAGGAATACATAAATTGCATTTTCTGCATTAGAGATGCCTTAATGTTCAAGCTGTACACTCCACAAGCCGCCAATAAGACATTGCCTGATATAGAGCGGAAAATTAAGCATATTATATTTCAAAAGGACAGCGTTGTATCTCTTCAGGAGGAACTACAGAGAATCGTAGACGGAGGTTCATCGTTCGGCGAATTTTTCAGAAAAAAGCAGGAACTAAATGTTGCTGTCAGTAACCTTTACAAATCCATAGAGCAAATTGAAGATCTTGGAGTAATCATAAAGAGTGTTGACGAAGGACTTCTTGACTTTCCTTCCAAGCGGTTCAATGAGGAGGTATGGCTCTGTTGGAAAATAGGAGAAAGCCGAGTCAAATTCTGGCACAGGAAGGACGAGGGCTTTGAGGGAAGAAAGCCACTTAATCCTCATAGCCTGTCCCAACTCGAGACCCAAGATGATCTTTCTGATTTGAGATAAAACCCTGACGATCTTTTTAAGACCCTTATTGTCTTTATAAGGTTCGAGTTGATACTATTATAAGGATTTCTTGTGCTTCCATAAAACTTTATTACCGTATGGTCAACCAAATAGACATCAGTTTATCAGGAAAGACTCCGTTTGGACATATCTATTACGCAAAAGGAAAGAAATACAGACCGAAAAC
Source organism: Thermoproteota archaeon (assembly GCA_030861915.1). GTDB lineage: Archaea > Thermoproteota > Nitrososphaeria > Nitrososphaerales > Nitrososphaeraceae > TH5893. Next base: position 8,846 of record JALZES010000098.1, on the reverse strand, counting down.
TTGATCTAAAAATCCTGCACACTAAAGATGATCCATTTGGTATATTTTGCAAACTCTACCGTTCTCATGGGCGGCTATTTATTCTAGAATCTCTCGTGGGACCTAGACAACTTGCGGAAATATCAGTAATTGGTTTTGATCCTGCGCTTGTCGTGAGCTGCGATTCTTCCAAGTTCTATGTCCGAAATTCCAGAAACAGAATTATCCAAGCAGAAGACTTGAGCAACCCACTGGAGCAGCTCAAAGGAGTGATTCCCACAGTCAACGACAACAGATTCAGGTACGTGGGAGGGGCTGTTGGATTCATAAGTTATGATGCCATCCGCTTCTGGGAGCGTATCCCATCAAAGGATATGAGTAAAAAAAATTTTCCGCTCTTAGAATTTGGTATTTATACGGATGGAATAGTTTACGACCACTCTGCAAAGAACGCGCACTATTTTACGACCGGGGAATCTCGGTTTAATGAAATCAGAGATGAGATAGAGACAGAAGTTCCTCTCACGATGAAGACCTTCTCTCACTCAACTCCTAAGTCGATACTGAATACAAAAGAATACACGGATATGGTCAAAAAGGCCAAGCGCTACATCTACCAAGGTGATATTTTTCAGGTTGTATTGTCAAATAATACCACTTTTAAAATTAAGGGAGATTTGTTAACAGCGTACAGTAAGCTCAGAGAGGTAAACCCCTCGCCGTACATGTATTTCTTAAAACTGGGCAATATTACGGTGATCGGGTCTAGTCCCGAGATGCTAGTACGTGTAACTGCCAATAACGTCGAGACTTTTCCGATCGCCGGCACACGGCCTGTGGTTAATAACGAAATTAGAAACGACGAGCTGGCAAAGGAGTTACTTTCAGACGAGAAGGAGGTTGCTGAGCACACAATGCTCGTGGACCTGGCACGTAACGACCTCGGAAGAGTCTGCAAATATGGGACGGTCAGAGTTCCCGAATTGATGTCTGTAAAGAAATTCAGTCATGTCCAGCATATCGTTTCGCATGTCAAAGGCTGTCTGGCACCAGGCTTAACTTCCTATGATGCCCTTAGGGCAGTATTTCCAGCCGGTACGGTTTCTGGAGCACCCAAGGTAAGAGCCATGGAAATAATTGATGAACTAGAACCTCACCCAAGGGGGCTGTACGCAGGCGCAATAGGCTATTTTTCTGCAAACGGATCATGCGACTTTGCCATAACTATAAGATCAGTCATTATCAATAAGAACAAAGCCTCTATCCAGGCTGGAGCCGGAATAGTAATAGATTCTGTTCCTGAAAGGGAATGGAAAGAGACCCGGGATAAGGCGTATGGGATATTGTTTTCGCTTAAGGAAGCATCCAAAATCTCAGCAAAGTTAAGATAATCCTCTCAGACACATTAATCACACTAAGATTTCGTGATCTTTACTTATCATAACAAGATAGAATCAAGAGCATAAAAGTAGTATATGGTTAGGGAAGCAACATAACGACTCTACGACAGCGTATTTGGTGGACCAACGTGTAATTCTATATAAGAGAACGATCCTTATCCTGTTCTAGGTGGTCTGGCGTACATGTTCGAAGCGTCTGTGTGGTACTGAACAGACAGTCTTGGATCCTTTTGTCTTCCTGTAAGAATACCCACTACCACGTCGTCCTTTTTAATCGTCTCCTCTTCTCTAAGTCTTCGAATTCCGGCCGGAACAGATCCCGAGGCCATCTCGCAGTCAAACCCGTTTAATCCTATAATAGACATCCCGTCGTTCATTTCTTTATCGGTGACCTGGGTTACTATTCCGTGGCTAAAGTCCAAAGCTCTTAATGCTTTGAGAATATTCGCAGGCTTGCCTATCTGAATCGCTGTAGCAGCTGTTTTAGGGACCATACCCTTACTGTCCTTATAAGAATAGTAGCGTTTTATCATCTCGACGTCTGGACGGCCTTTATTCCAGTTTAGCTTTTTTCCTTCGAAAAACCCGTTGACCAATTCATATAACGTGTTCGCTCCACTGGAATTGGCGATAATGAGCCTAGGGATTTTCTTTATCCATCCCCAGCTGTAAAGCTCCATGAGAGTCTTTCCGCAGCTTGAACTGTTTCCCAGCGCACCTCCTGGGTAAACGATCCAATCTGGGGGATTCCAGTCCAAGTGTTCCATGATTCTATAGACGATAGTCTTCTGCCCCTCTAGTCTGAAAGGGTTTACAGAATTAACCGTATAGCCTCCCTCTTCGCGACAATTTCTTAATGAAATCGAAAGAGCGTCGTCGAAGGTGCCTGAAACTTGCATCACTTGGGCTCCAAATTGAAAGGCTTGGCCCAACTTTCCTGGAGCTATTTCCCCTTTGGGAACATAAACATCGCACTGCATGTCTTCGTTGGCAGCATACATTGCCGCCGATGCCGATGTATTCCCAGTAGAAGCACATACCAGGCGCTTTACCTTCAACATTTTTGCATGTGTGAGAGCCGTGGCCATGCCGTTATCTTTGAAAGAACCGCTTGGATTGTATCCTTCGGGTTGCAGGAAAAGACTATCATGATTCATATTTGCATACTCTGCTGCTTTTGTCATTTTATATGGCCTGGAAAGTCTACCCTCTGCGCCGTCTAACGATACTAGAACGTTTGCACATGAATCAAAGTCTTCCGTGTCAATTCCTATAAAGTTAATCAAATCCCTAAAGCGCCACACACCGCTCTCGTTGTAAATATTACCGCCATGATTTCTGCGCTCAAAGAACGTGCTTATTAGACTGGAAGGCGGCCGTTCTTTGTAAACTATATCAAGAAGCCATCCGCAAGAGCAAAGGTAGATATCGTTATAGATGTCGTATTCCAAGCCACACAATGCATTAGCACACTTCTTGGAAGCGGGACGGAGCACAAAAAGTATGGCCAGGAGCTACTATTGAGCTTTTGCAATCAAAGGTCCTGGTTATTCTATTGATTTTCAAGAGTTAAAATGCTGCAGGATGGCTGATTTCGCCGCAGAAGTCACCCAGTTGGGATGGCAACCGAATCTTGACTTTTTAGGCTAAATTTTTCTTGGCTTTATCTACCGCCTTAAGCAAGTGTTGAATTACGCCATCCATGTCCTCCTCTCTGACCTCTGGTGATACCGAACGCTTCAGAAGGTTGTTCACGGTAGAAGAAATTTCGGAGCTGACCTCGTCGAAGCTGTCCACGTCACTATATCCCTGTTGATACAGGCCCCTTAGTTTTCTGGCATACATTTGCGTCTGTTCATTAAGCGCCACTGAGTAAGTATGATCGTTTACCTTGATTTTATCCTTGTTCATGCTAACCTTTCCTCGAAGTGCCGTTTAAAAAACTTGCCGAATTCAAAAGGTGTGACCCAGGCATAATAAGGATTAAATTCGCTAGCACAAGGGAGCAACCAGGTAGTGTGATTTGACAGCAATCTCAACCCTTATCTGTTGGTTTTGTTCCTGTTTTTACACTAGGGTTTATAGTCAGTTAGGATGTTCCGGTATCTAGAATCCTTGTACCCGATATATCTCACATATTCGCCATACGTCATGTCAAACGAACACTTGGAGCATTTTACGCTACTAAAGTCATCGCTCAGTTCGGCAGGGCCTGGGCAGTCTGGACACTTTATCTTCATATGCACCTGAGATAAGTACAATCGACCGATATAATAATATGATTTCTCCGTCTTTCTACCTAATAACCAGTTAGGAATTACTCCTGTCGACAAGCATTAACTCTACGCATTTGTGCGGTAATTAACCGTGCATGCGAAGTTATATCGCCTTCAGCTGTTTCACGACAGGCTGGCGAGACTTGCGAAAGACGCGAAAACCGCAAATACACTTGATTTCTGGTAGGCGAGATAATTCTTCTATAGAAACAACTGTCCCGCACCGCATACACTCGTACGTAACACTTCCGAAGGCCTGTGGGTTTGCCATACAACTTGTTCGATAGAATCCAAATTTATTCTTTATTCAGTTAGGTTTTTTCGGCTGTACAAAATGTATCGAGAAATGCGGCAATGTAAGAAGAAATGAGCAAAGCCAGCCTTTGAAGCAACAGGGATATCCTCCGCGATTGACTTTTTGCAATCGTGCAACGTCGGTATAATTGGAAGGTCACAACTAAGATTTTTCCTTCTGTTCGTTAGCAATCTCGCACAAATTTGGTCCTTACAGTCAAGTCTGACCGCCGTCTTTGAATACATAAATAGCAGGTATCACTTTTAGAATGCAAGCAAAATCTCCAGCCGACTGTCAAAACAGTATGACCGCCTGGTCATTTATAATCTGCGTCTAGCCAAAGCAGCTTTAAGATACCCACTTATTTGTTTATCTGTCTTATTTATTTTCAAGAATGCGTTTATATCCTGAACAGTGTCTATGTCGATCATTAGTCTGCTGTTAAATAAGACTCTCGTTTTTATATCAGATCTGATTCCTTCGAGAACGTGCATCAAGTAGCTGTTTGCATCATAAGACGTCTTTATTATATTGCATGGTTTTCTCAGAAGTATATTTGATCCGTCGAATTTGTAGGACGGGCACAATATTATACAAGGGTTTTCGGTAAGCGCAGCGTTACATACAATATCTATATCGTCAGGGAGAAGGAGTGGTAAATCCACAGGCAGGACAATCGTGGCATCGGCACCTGCGGCAGCGCAAAATTTGTCTGCCGTATCCACCGCTGAATTGACACCGCATTGTATTTTTTCCTTCAGAAATACCGCCCCACACATACGAGCGACCTTTTCAGCGTAGACATCTGAGGAAACCAGCACTATTTTCTTGACGCTACTACTGCTTTCCAAAATACGTACCGTCCTTTTGAGTAATAGCGTTGATAGTTGCATTCTTTCATGTTTATTGAGAAGCTTCCCAAGTCTTGATTTTGCCCTATCAAAACGTTTTACAGGTACGATTGCAAATGTTTTCAATATTTTAGACTCTTGATAAAGGACGATAACCTCTTTTCATCACGGGAATCCTTCATAATGATGTCAGTCTGAAAGACGTTCATATCCAAACTTGATATTTTTGATGACATGGTAGAATCATGGGAATCAATTATAAAGTTCCCGACCATGTCCGAGTAAAAAGCCGCTACGCCCAACGGCGAGTTTGTCAGATTCATTGCTTTCATATATTTGACTGCAGGTCCACTGATTGCTCGCTCCCCTATCAGTGGAGAAACAGCAATGACTTTCTTTCGCAGTCTTGCTAGGACCTCTCCTATTTCTCGGACCTTCATAATTGGATTAATACTTGAAATTGGATTGGCTGGAGCAATCACTATCAACTCGGAATTTTTTAGTGAATTGAGCAGGTCGGGATTCGCAATTGAGTTCTCTGCGCCATTGTAGCGGATATCTCGTACCTGGGGATTTCCATGGTGTTTCACCCAGAATTCCTGGATATGCATTGGTCCCTGGTCCGTTACTATAATGGTCTCTAATTGACTATCTGTAGCAGGGAATATTTTTTCCGGAACAGAAAATTTTTTTGTCATCCAATCCGTAATTTCGGTAAGGTTTCTACCCTGTTTTATTAATGCTGTTCTAAGTAAATGTGTCGCAATATCTCGGTCTCCCAATTTGAACCATACATCCTGTTGTAACTTTTCCATTTGGTCGAGAAAGGAAAATGAGTCATCTTTAATTCCCCATCCTTTCTCGGAAAGTATTCCTGCTAGCCCATACAATACAGTGTCTAAGTCAGGACAGATGTAAAGGCCATGTAGCCAAATATTGTCACCAACATTTGAAACAATTGTGAGATCTTCTCCCAGCTCTGATGCAAATCCCCTAACTATTTTTACTGAACCCGTTCCTCCTGCTAGAACTGTTATCAAAGCCGCTTATGAGTATTTACTGCAGCAATCTAAAATTTGCGGTAATTAATATCCACTCTAGGAGGGATAGGAAAAGAATCCTGCTAGTTTCGTTTTTTCGGATAATCGAATGATCCTTAAGCAGCACAATGTTCACTGCTAACTGAATTGTCATGCCACAAGTGGGATTCCCATTCTAGATAAAGATTATAAACAGGGGCTATGATGTTTCCACTGTGCACTTGATAGTTATTCTCTTGTTTGCCTTTTTATCTCTAACTTTCTCTTCTGGATTTTTCCTTCAGGCTTCAGCTGTGCAGATGACGACCTCGATGGTTCCTGCTACGGATAAAGCTGATTCACTTTTAACCGCAGTTAGATTCATAACAATGGAGTATGAGCCCGGTAGCCCCCTGGCACAGCAATTCAATGGTAAAGATGAAAGGGTTCAATTTTCTCTCAATACGACAGATCCGGGGATGCGCGAGCTCATTAACACCATTAACGCTGATATAAGGACTCAAAAAGGGAGTCCTGTCAAAATAGAAAACGCGACGCTTGATTACACGGGTTCTCTAAAGGGCTCTCAAGACAAAGTCCAACTGGCATACAAGATCGTCATTGAAGGCATACTTACTAGCATAGTTCTAGACGAAAGCGAACAGGGCGCTGTCTTAGATCTTGATTGGAGAAGTGTTTTAGTCGACGAACCTCTTCCCGTCAACGCGCCACAATATGGAAATATTAGTGTCAACTATCCCATTGGTTTAATCCAGGCCACTTATCCCGAATTCGCCCAAGCCCTCTCAAACTCTCAAGCCGCTGGTCTAATGAGAGAGCCTCTATTTAATTTCCAAGATATGGGGATATCCATGGATCGTTGGCATTTTCTTTTTGATCCTACTGGAAGCCAGGCTGGTGCAGCCGGTTCAGGCTTTGAGGAAGTTGGGGGAGCAAGGGTGGTCTCGATTTACTCTCTTGGAGAGAGCAGCTTTAGGGAAGGAACATTTAGCGAAAAAGTGACTCATGCATCGGCTAACATAAACGGAGCTCAGGTCGAAATAGAATCCTCTACTCCACCACCTAGCGGTCAGATTCAAATCGCAGGATTTTCGAGGATCGAAAAATCCGGAGACAACGAGCTGGCATTTGTTACTGCTGAAGCGCCCGAGGGGACTGTTACTGCAACCGGCGGCTTCCCAATTCAGGTGCTGCTAGTCCTTGGCGGTATGATGGGCGCAGTCGCCGTATTTGTTCTTTTAAAGACAAGAAAATAGCAAACATTTCTGAGTGTGACAGCCGAATAATGGGATGAGTATAAGAAATAATACGAAACGGTTCTAATAACAGGTATGCACCGTTCTAGTCATTTTGGTTGCGCAAGTATATCCCAGCATCCACCAAAGTGTGCACCGTCGCCTCACCTTTCTTAAAGAGATTCCCTTCAGAAAAGCGCGTTCGACCTATTCCAATACATTCTCTCTTTTGGTTCAGGATTATTGCAATTTCGTTTTGATCTAATTTTTTCGAGGCCTCCAGAACAGAATCTCCTAAAACGTCTCTTCCGTACAACACTAAAACCTCTGCTACATCATTAATTACGATATATGGAAAACCTGTGCTGTGCTTAGCAATAACCTCCGCTCCGGGTAATGAAGGTATAAATTTTTTATTTCTTATCGCACCAATTGCTAAGCCCATATGTTTAGGTTGCAAAGTCCCTTGTTGGAGAGCATCTAGCGAAGCTTTTGTTGTTAGGAGAACCTCCCTTTCGTTAACAATGCTGTCCTGCTTTATGAGTAATTTCTGGGCTTCCATAAAGGTAAATATTCCCCATCTATTAAATGACCTTTTGAGCTGAGTAAGCTCCTGTGCGTTAGGACCTCTTAACATGCTCTGACTCTCCCTCAGTTATTCTTCCGTAATCTAGCAATGTAAAATCCCATTGAATTATCGATATGAGGATAAAGTCTGACGGTAAATTTCAACTCCTTGCTGAAGGCCTTCGAACCGAATACTGTCAAGCCCTCAGTACCAAATGGCAGCGGCTGAACCTTAACATCAAACTTGTCGAGGATAGAGTTCACGATGTGCTCATTTTCTTCCGGTGCAAAGGAGCATGTAGAGTATACTATAATACCTCCGGGTTTTAAAACACGCAAACCCGCTTCTAATAGTTTCTTTTGTAAGCATGAACACTGAGATATATCGTCAGGGGTCCTACTGGTCTTCCTGGACATATCTTTCCATATGACGCCTTCGCCACTGCACGGGGCATCCAGAAGAATACGGTCGAAACTTACGTTCAAGCTTTGACATCTTGTAGCATCTATCTGGTAAACGGCTGTATTTATGACGCCACACCTGGCGAGATTAAAAAATAGCGATTTCGTTCTGTAAGGATGTGGCTCTGTGGCAACTATACAACCGGTGTTATCCATTTTTTGTGCTATCAACGTTGTCTTTCCCCCGGGTGCAGAAGCCATATCCAAAACAGTGTGGTTCCTTTTAATATCAAGTGCCTCTACTGCTATGCAGGATGAAATGTCCTGTATGTAGTAATAACCTAGCAGGAATTCGGTAGTTGCTCCTATGGAAATTGTAGCATTATTACTATTTATTTCAAAGACATCAGCTAAAATGGTTTTTTTCAGCTCGAATCCTTTGGCCGCTAACCGTGCTACGAGCTCCCTATTAGTAACCTTTAATGTGTTGGTTCTGATGTACTTCTGCACAGGTTGTTGCATCTTTTCCATCAAGTCTTTAGCGTTTGGGACAAACTGCAAGAATCTATTAAGCATCCACTCGGCATAACCATATTTGGCTGCAAGATTAATAGACCGTTGTGTGGGAGCGAAAGTAATAGTTTTCAAGTTTTTTAGCCTTTGCCTCAATATCAGACCTTGCCTGCCTTAATAATTTGATTTGGCTAACGCGAATCGCTGTCAAAATAGGCCAACAAGAGAGAGAAAAGGCAGCGAGGAAATTCTCACGGTTAACTAAATTTGTTCGGCCTATCCTTATGG
>JALZES010000112.1 GCA_030861915.1 Thermoproteota archaeon | reverse complement strand
TTAATAAGGTCACCTTTCATATCTCTTGAAATTTTGATCCGGACATTGAAGGACCTACCTGACACAATCGTCGAGATTGTGACAATATTCCTGGGGATTAGCATCCTCCTTACTTCTTGAACTCGGGCTCCTAGCGTACCTGATTCAGCAAATAGAACGTCTAGAACATTATTTAGGTTCCTAAGGTCAGAAATAATCTTAATGATATAAATCGGTCTATTCTTTTTTGATATGCCTTGTACGACAGATATATCTAGGGCACCAGACTTATCGACCTCCTCGATTACATTACCTAAAATTTCGCCAGAAAGATCATCAATATGGGTTTCGACAACAAATACGCTGTCAGTATCGGCCTCCAGAGATTGAGGTGATTTACCGATTAGAATCCTCATAATGTTGGGTACTTTTTGGGATCTCTGTCCTGCACCATATCCAGACATCATAGGACTGATCGCAGGGTAATAATCCAGGCCGCGGTTAGACAATGTGACTAACATTGCTGCCCCGGTGGGAGTAGTTAGCTCTTCCTCGACGGGAGTACCGAATAAAGTAAATGGCAAGCCTTTAAAAATTTCGATAATGGCGTTACCCGGATTAGGAATAATACCATGAGAAAAATTGAATAGTCCACTACCTACAGCAACCTTAGTTGAGAAAATCCTAGACTCAAAAAGCCCTAGGTCCTCTAGGGCCACTGCACAACCGATTAGGTCGACGAAGGTATCGATGCTTGACGCTTCATGCAGAAGAACCTTGTTGAACTGTCTGCCGTGAACAGCCGATTCTGCCATTACGATCCTTTTCAATGATTCCAAAGCAAAGGCCTTTGCTCTTGCACTTATTCCTATGTATTCACAGCATCGTGAAAGAGAAGCGTGCATTTCGTATCCTTTTCTGACCGTGACATCATCCCTACATTCCAGTACCATCTGTGTCGCTCTTAACCCATGGAATAGCTTCCTCTGAAATTTCAACTCGTTTATGTTACTCCCTTTTAGAAAATTCTGGCACTCAAAAATGGCGGCACTAATTCGCTTCTTATTTGCGCCTGCATCCACTAGGCTAGAGAGCAACATATCCCCAGATATTCCGCTAACCTGACAATCGATGACCGCGATTCTTCCCATTGAAGAAATAGTGTATCGTTGTTATTTATATGGCACTTTGCATACGCAGATTCTAAACGATATTGGCTAGTCAAGGTTAATTTCAGTCTGAAAGGAAACCTTAGACAACAAAACCTAACTCACATCAGACTAAAAATTTTTTTTGAGGAATTTGTAAGACTTATAAGCTAAATTTGGTCTGACTTTCTGAATGACGATAACCATTATCGGCTCCGGAAAAGTCGGGGCGTCAGCAGCACTTAACTGTGGACTTAGGGAATTAGACGATGTGCTTCTCCTAGACATAGTGGATGGGCTGCCTCAGGGAGAAGCCATGGACATAAACCACCAGTTATCAGAGAGGGGTATCGATTGCTACATCAGAGGGAGTAACAATTATCATGAGATGCACGGATCTGAAATTGTCGTTCTTGTTGCAGGAATCGGAAGAAAACCGGGAATGACTAGGATGGACCTGCTCAAAATAAATGCTGGAATTGTCAGCGACGTGGCTGGGCAGATCCGCGAGCACGCTCCAAATTGCAAACTCGTGGTTGTAACAAATCCGCTCGATCCTATGACCTTTATTGCATTAAAAAAAACACAATTCGACAAGAGTCAGGTTATGGGCATGGGTGGAATGCTAGATCTTTCGCGCTACAAGAGCTTCATTTCGGAAGCCCTCAATGTCTCTAGGGGGTCCGTTCACGCAATGGTTATCGGCGAGCATGGCGAGAACATGTTACCGCTGTTTCGATTCTCATCGATAGCTGGGATTCCGCTGAAAGAATTTTTATCTCAGGAGCAATCTCAGGAAATATTATATAAAACAAAAAGTGTGGCCGCTCAGGTCATATCCGCCAAGGGGGCAACCACTCATGCTCCAGGAAATGCAATTGCTACCATTGTCGAAGCTATTTTGAGGGACACGAAATCCGTCATTCCGGTTTCGACTCTTCTAGAAGGCGAATATGGAGCAAGTGATTTGTGTATTGGCGTTCCGGCTGTTATTGGACTTGACGGATTGGAAAGAATCATCGAGTTAAGCCTCAATGAAGACGAAAGAAAAATATTTGATAAAGGAGTCGTAGACATCCAACAGGCGTTGCAATCAATAGGAATAACCTAGGATTATGACTCTGTACGAAGCCTTTCATACCTAAAAAATTGAACCTCACAGAGATTCTCACTAGACTAAGCAGAGGAGAAATAACTGTAGCTGATGCTCAAAGAGATATTTCTATATTTTCGGTTGAGTCTGTAGGCGAGAACTTAGCCAAAATAGACATAGGAAGGGACATTCGGAAACTTACTCCTGAGGTGATATTGTCAGAAGGAAAAAATTCCAAGGATGTGATTCGTATTGCCCTTTCCGTACTTGCAAAAAAAAATACAGTGATAATTAGCAGGATAAAAGAACATGACCTCTCTGCTCTACGCTCATCCCTTAAAAGAAAGGGGCTCTTCATAGAAGTCGGAATCAGGAGCTCGACAATTCTCGTTTCGAAGAAGAATTCATTCTCGGTAAACGATAGCAAGCCAACAATCGGCATATTAGCGGCCGGCACTTCTGACATCGGCGTAGCCGAGGAATCTCGGCTGATTGCAAAGGCCATGGGTTGTAGTTCATTAGTTTCATATGACGTCGGAATAGCCGGAATCCATAGATTGTTTCCGATACTGAAGGAAATGATATCCCGTGATATCAGTGCCATTATTGTTGTTGCAGGAATGGAAGGGGCATTGCCTAGTGTGGTTTCTTCCTTAGTTGATATTCCGGTAATAGCGGTTCCTACTTCAACGGGTTATGGTTTCGGTTCGAACGGAGTCGCTGCCCTTGGAACTATGCTACAAAGCTGCACGTTGGGTTTAGCCGTAATGAACATAGATAACGGGATCGGAGCAGGTGCTTTCGCAGCGACAATATCTCTGAGAAGGATAAAAGAATAAAAGATAGCACTTTCTTCATCTTCGTCTGAGGGCAGGATAAAACGTTTATAAGTGTATTAGCTTGTCAGGGTTTCAATTGTTAATGGAGGACCATCATGAGTTATGTTCGCACTTTAAAAAGAATTCGTTCACGTAAAACAAATTATCGAAAGAGGCAGGCCCTGCTTATCAGCAGACAAGATTTTGTTACCATCAAAATAACAAATCAGAATGTGATAGCACAACTTCTCAAACCAGAAATTCGAGGCGACGTAGTAAAAGCCTCTGCACATAGTAGAGAACTCAGACGATATGGCTGGAAAGGTTCTTTAAATAGTCTACCTGCTTGCTTTTTAGTTGGGACTCTACTTGGTAGGAAGGCTCAGGAGAAGAGGATCGGTAGAGCGATACTGTACATTGGAAATAAGCCCTTTACCAGTAGAACGTCCGCTTGTATGAAAGGAATTGTCGAAGCTGGGATGAATATACCAATCTCTGCAGAATCATTTCCTCCACAGCATCGGCTCAATGGCGGACATATTGCTGACTACGCAACAAAAATAAAGAAGGAAGATATCGCTAAATACAATAAGCTTTTTTCCTCCATTATAAGAGAGGGCCTCATACCCGAGAACTATCAGTCACACGTCAAAGAGATAACAGCCAGAATATTGAACGAAAGCATGTTGGTTCAAAGCAACAAGCAGGATCGAAATGTTCAAAGACCCGATGTCTTTACCTCAGGAGACAAATCGCCAAAATGAGCCGATACTCTAAACACCAGGAACAGATAAGTGAGTGGAAGCCTCGGACAACTCTAGGCAGCTTAGTTCTAGAAGGAAAGATCAATTCGATGGAGCAGGTATATGAGAATGGGATGAGGATTCACGAATCTGAAATAGTTAAGCACTTGATCCCTGACATGAAAACTCAGGTAGTCCATGTAGGCATCGTCCAAAAGCAAACTGATGCTGGCGAGATGACACGGTTCGACGCATTAGTAGCGATTGGTAACGAGGCAGGATGGTTTGGCTTAGGAAAAGGAAAAGCAGCGCAGATGAGAATAGCAATAGATAAGGCGACGAATGCGGCATACCTAAATGTCATACCCGTTAAGCTAGGTTGCGGCAGCTGGGAGTGTAGGTGTGCGGAATCGCATTCGATTCCCTTTAAGGTTCGAGGGAAAGGCGGAAGCGTCACGATAGAAATTATTCCAGCGCCAAGAGGGTTGGGCTTAGTGGCAGGAGAGAATATTAGAAATTTACTAAAATTAGCAGGACTGAAGGATGCGTGGACAAAGTCTTTCGGATCTACAAATACAATGATGTCCACAACTAAGGCAGTTTTCAGTGCTATTAGAAGTACGTACATTATGGGCTGAAATTGAGCATGGCATATGTTGTTCTTAGGATAAAAGGGACTGTGAACGTTCCGCATTGGGCCAGATACACTTTAGATAACCTTAGCCTATACAAAAAATTCTGGGCAACCATACTCCCTGAGACGCCAGAATCAATAGGTATGCTAAGGAAAATCAAGGACTTTGTAGCATGGAGCCACGTCGACGCTAGTTTTGTAAAAGAACTACTTGAAAAAAGGGGCAAGACAATTGGCTCCAAGCCCCTCAAACTTCTTCCCGATTCAGCGCCGTATAATGATATAGATGAGCTCGCTGCAGATTTGGCGAAAGACAAAATAAGACTTTCAAGCTTGCAAATGGTCAAGCCATGGTTTGCCTTAAATCCACCGCGAGGCGGATTTAAGAGAAAAACAAAAACACAATATCATCAGAAGGGAGTACTTGGCGAAGACAAGGAATTGGTTGAAATAATCAAAAGGATGATCTAAAGTACAGGAAGACTTAATTAAGGTGTAATATTTGGATCTACAGTACGATACTCTTAGCCCAATGATAAAAGGAGAATGTAAAATTTATGGCAACCCGACTTAGAAAGAGCAGAAGGCAAAGGGGAAGCCGATATTGCGGTTGGGGCCAAGTAGGCCAGCACAGGCAGTCAGGGGCGCGAGGAGGTGTAGGAGGGGCCGGAAAGCATAAGCACTTTTGGATCCGGACAGTCATAGAAGAACCCGATCACTTTGGTCATAATCCTTTTAATCCTCTAAGCACGAGAGTCGTTCGAAAGTGGGCTGACGTGGGTCAACTGGACTCTATATTTGCACGGCATGGTTCTGTGAAGGGGAACGGTAAAGCATTTTTGGATTTAACATCTCTAGGGTACGATAAGATATTGGGAGGAGGACGCTTGCAAGGCGCTATTAGCGTAAAAGTAAAACAATTTTCTGCGACCGCAAAACAAAAGATCGAGTCAGCAGGAGGGGAAATTATTTCAGATGAGGACCACACAGAGTGAAAGCATAATTAGAAGAGGAGTAAAATCAATCTCCAGGTACGTTCCTCAAGTAGAAAAGCCTAAAAAGAAAATTCAGCTTTCAGAGAAGCTAATTTGGTCAGGGATTGCTGTACTGTTGTATCTTGTGATGGGCCAGATTCCTCTCTACGGTGTGACGGACGATCCCAGGTTTGATTTTCTTGCATTTGCGAGGGTAATATTCGCTGCCCAACAAGGAACACTTTTGGAACTGGGCATTGGACCTATCGTGACTGCAGGGCTACTGATGCAATTGCTTAAGGGATCGGATTTACTGAAACTCAATTTTAAGAATCCAGACGACAGGGCTCTTTTCACGTCAGCCACCAAAATAGTGACTATTGTTGTCATAGTTGCAGAGGGAACGCTGTACGGTGTAAGCGTGTACGGAAATCTTGTTGCGAGCCCTGCTTTTGTGCCCGTGGTTGTTGGGCAGCTGATAGCAGCAAGTTTTATCGTCATGATGCTTGATGAGCTTGTTCAAAAGGGCTGGGGCCTCGGATCAGGTATAAGTCTGTTTATCATGGCTGGTGTGGCTCAGGGCATACTCTGGAGCGTGTTCAGTCCTATTCCTGCAGACGACGGTCCTGTGGGAGTCATCCCCTTTCTCATCGATTCTGCCATCAATGGCGATATCACAGAAACTCTTTTCAGAGTAGGCCAGCTTCCGAGCTTGTTTGGCCTTTTTGTGACTGCTGGAGTCCTTTTGGTACTGGTATACATTCAGGGTATTCATGTGGATATTCCCATTGTTTCTACGAAGTACAGAGGTTTTACTGCAGTATATCCAATAAAGTTATTGTATACCTCAAATATTCCAGTTATTCTAGCTTCGGCTCTTCTCGCTAATGCAATCTTTATGGGTCAGATGTTATGGGCAAACTATAATCCCCAAAACAGCAGCCCCATGTTTAATTGGCTTGCACAATTCGATCCGAGTAGTCCACAGTCCCCCACAGGCGGGTTGCTTTATTATATAACTGCTCCCCGAAGTCTGGACGTTGCATTGCAAGATCCAGTAAGGGCGGTTGTGTATGTGCTCTTCCTGACTACGGTCGTCACCATCTTTGGAAGATTGTGGGTGGAGCTTGGAGGGTTGTCCGCAGGTAAGGCTGCGAAGAATCTGTTAGATGCTGATGTCCAGGTTCCTGGCTTCAGGCGATCAGAAGGATCCGTGGAGACGTTGCTCAACAAGTATATACCCTCTGTCACGATAGCAGGTGGTATTATAATTGGACTCGTTGCTTCAATATCCGATGTATTAACAGTATTCGGCTCAGGGATCGGAATCCTGCTGATGGTTGACATTCTAGTCAATTATTATAATCTTCTTGTTAGGGAACAGGTCGATGTCCATATGCCTAAACTGGCGGCTCTTCTTGGAAGAAAATAGCATACGAGCAGTAATCGTGGGAATCCCCGGCGTGGGAAAAACGACGGTAATCTCCGAGGTGCAGAGTATTCTTCGGAAGAGAGGCATGAACGCGGAGACTGCCGTGTTTGGAACGCTGATGTTCGAACAAGCGAGCAAGAAAGGCTTAAAAAATAGAGATGAAATGAGGAAGCTTTCGATTACAGACCAGAGAAACCTGCAAGAGGACGCCGCAAAGAAGATATCTGGTATGAAAGCAAGGGTCATAATTATTGATACTCACCTTTTTATAAAAACCTCCGAATGGTACTATCCTGGGGTCCCCTTGAACGTATCTCAGATTATAAGTCCGACCCACCTGTTACTAATCATTGCCGATGCTGGAGAAATTAGATTGAGACGTCAAGCGGATACCACGAGGCACAGAGATCTCCCATCCAAAGAGGATATTCAACGCGAGATTGATCTCTCCAGGATGATGATAGTTTCATTGGCTAATCTAACAGGATCTCCTTTTACGATGATTGAAAACAACGATAATCAGGCTCAAAAGGCTGCTCAGGATATAGCCCGGATACTGGTGGGAAATATTTGTTCTTAGAAGCTAATTTCGTGTTTTCAATTATCATGCAGGTGCCTGGGCTCACTCCCCAGTACACGAAACATCCCTTATTTCCAGATATGGTATCAGCGATGATCGTGTCAGCTCTGATAGCAATAGGAATGAATTATGCTTTCGCACTGCTTAGAAAAAAGACTACAGACATCG
This sequence comes from Thermoproteota archaeon, assembly GCA_030861915.1. Classification (GTDB taxonomy): domain Archaea; phylum Thermoproteota; class Nitrososphaeria; order Nitrososphaerales; family Nitrososphaeraceae; genus TH5893. The sequence continues at coordinate 1,494 of JALZES010000112.1, read as the reverse complement.
GAAAAATGTCAAGGGTTATGAAGGAAACGAACGAATGGCGAAAGCAGTACACAGAGGCCATAAGGAAGCAGGATAAAATTCGTGTAGAAGAGCTAAAGAAAAAACAGGCTTACGTGAATAAGATGACAATGGAGATGCAGCAGCAGCAGATGCGGCCTATGCTAATATACATGATGCCTTCGTTTTTGCTCTGGATTTTTGTCTTTCCTTCTGTCTTTGGCGCTACAACGGCGATCTCACCAATTCAAATCCCATGGTTAATGTGTAGCGATGATAACGTCAAACTCGATCAACAGGTCGATAAGACCGGCCAAGCTAGGGGAGCCTGTAACGTTCCAGGAGAAGTTTTTCTTTGGGGATGGTTTCTTATAACATCATTTGCTTTTAGCGGGATAATATCTAAAATCACTGGGACGGCCATGCCTGGCATTACTTGAGATACTGTTCTCCATGGCGACGAAAACTCTTAAACAAAGATTAGGGATAGTTATATCTGGTTGGCCTGCTGTCGGTAAGACGACTATGGCTGTTGAACTAGCAAAGGAATTTAATCTGACAACTTATAGTGGAGGTGATATACTCAAGCTCCTAGCAGGAACCAAAGGATATTCAACTTCGGGTGACGATTGGTGGGATACTGAGGAAGCTAGAAAATTTATGCAAGAAAGAAAGTTGGACCCAACTTTCGATAATCAGGTAGACAAGAAACTGATTGAGATAATCAGAAGTCAGAGCGCTGTCGTGACTAGCTATACTTTGCCATGGCTAGTAAATGGCGGTGTTAAGTTTTGGTTGAAGGGCTCACAGGAAAACCGAGCTTTGAGGATGGCAAATCGGGACAATATTCCATATATAGAGGCCAAGAAAGTTATACAAATTCGAGATGAGCAAAATAGGAATATCTACCGAAATTTGTATAGATTTAACTTTGGTGAAGACCTTAACGTTTTTGACTTCTGCCTCAATACAGACTTGTTGAGTCTGCCATCTTTGATTAGGATATCAAAGTCTATCATTAGACGATTGCAAGTAACGACCGAGGTAACTAGCTCTTGATACTACCTCAGTTGCTAAACCTAGTAAAGATAGACGATGATGGAACAAGCGAGTCATTTGGGCACATTCCAGACGAAAGGCCCCTGAGTACCTTGTTTGAGTATGGACTAATACTCCTTGACAAACCCCCAGGGCCCACTAGTCACGAAGTGGTGTCGTGGGTAAAAAAAACACTGGGACTCTCTAAGGTAGGTCACAGCGGGACTTTGGATCCCGGAACCACCGGCCTCTTACCGCTGGGCCTCGGCGAAGCAACGAAGGCACTCTCTGTCTTGACTTTAGGGCCAAAAGAATACTATGCTCTTGCCAGGGTGCATTCGTACATTTCTGCAAAAAGAATCGAACCAGTTATGAAGGAGTTTACAGGAGACATTTATCAGAGGCCGCCTCAGCGGTCCGCCGTTCGTCGCGCTACTAGGATCAGAACAGTATACTCTT
>JALZES010000103.1 GCA_030861915.1 Thermoproteota archaeon | reverse complement strand
GATATTTGATCACCAGTTGATTATGAATCATGGTAAGAAAGTCTTTTTTACAGACAACAGACAATAAGTGGTCTTCTAGAGGTTCCAGCGCACGCAATGTGCCAGAAAATAGAACTATTAATGTTCTCTTTTCATTTGTTCCCGTATCCAGAGTGCGGTGTTCTATACCTCATGGTACCATAAGCCAAACAGAGTTGAACACTTGTTGATATTTACCGCCAAAAGTTCCAGTGTCTTCAAGGTCAAAAGTAATAAAAATCCTCCTTGCACGATATAAACGGGTTGCAACGCAGCGCACTAGTCAAAGCCGGGGCGATTTTTTCCTCTTTTGGAACTGCTTTGCTCATTCTATTTATCTTGATACTCTTGTCTTTTCCCGTCGCCAAGGACTGTGCAAAACACGAAGGGTGTAGATTCTATTCTACTGCACCCGAACCCCTAAATTATATAATCACGCCTTTGCTTGTTGTAGCAGCTTTATTTGTCATTTCAGTCGGTGTTTTAGTCATGAGATTTGCAAGATGGTAAGGGTATAGGACTTAGTACCATTGTCTTGCGGCCGGCCAAGTAACTGAAGTCTGGTTGGTAACTTAGAACGGACCTGTTTGTAATCACGATCCGATTTACAATGGTGGGGTCGAAGGGATGTGTTCTGGTACAGCCGCGGACTATGACCATTTGAACCCTTGATCCACGGGTATCTTCAAGCATACTGCCCTATTTTTAAGATCTGGAGCCCGTTGCGATGCCTGGCTTCGCTACAACCCCGCCATTATTCCATCTCCCGCGAATATCCGTATAAGTCTTACTAAGTAGTCTACGTAGATATGACAAAAGAGAGGGCCTAACATAACCTCGATACACTTGGTGGCAATCCGCACGTTGACTGACTCGCGCTTTGAATCGCCTATTTAAGTCAGCATAGGGTTTACTTGAAATATGTCTTCAGTTGGCTGAACTTTTAGGTGGTATCAGAACTTTGACACAGGTATAAGAGAAACCCTTCTAGTAAAAGATAAATAATTTTAATAGTTACTAATCTTATTGACCGGGGAGACTCAGCTTCGGGCCCGAAGAACGCGTATAAAGATATTAAAGGCTATAGAGGGATTGAATCGGTCCGCAGGCTTCTCTGAAATCAGGAATGCGACTGGACTATCGACTGGGTCTATATATTATCATTTAGGACGAATGAATAAGTATGTTGCCAAAGATCTAAAGCAATACAGGCTCACCGATGAGGGACTGCGACTTTTGCATGAGATTGGCGTCAAATCTGTGATTTCGAGTCATTAGGATCCATGAAGGGCAATCGCACTGGGAGACAGACAGCCACTGGTTGTCCTCTCTCTTTTCCTTTCCACGGGTCCGTCTATAGAAATATATTAACGACGATCGCTACTTCGTACCTTATCAGCAGTGAACCTTGACTAATGAAATTATTAACAGAAACTCGGTTAGAGGATAGTACCTGAGATTGCGAACTGATTTAAATTGGCCCAGAGAGACTATACGGAACGTAATCACAAGAAGCTACTGAGAGACAGCTCTCGGAGACCAGTCGATCGGGAAAGTCCTGCTGCGAAAAAGATTTTGGAAGCCCTTCCGCCTGAATCGCAGATCTCGGCAGCGAGATTCGAAGGTCCCAATATTGCATTATATACAAAGAATCCTAAGTTTTCACTAACCGAACTAACTTATCATTTGTCCTCTCTTTCAAGGTCTATCAAAAAAAGGTTTGTTGTCCGAACAGATCCCTCAATCCGTTTACCTGAGGATGAGACAAGGGAAGCGATCTCAAAGTTGCTACCTAAGGAGGTTATAGTTTCAGCTGTCTTTTGCGACGAAGCGACAGGAGAGGTAGTTCTCGAGGTCAATAAACCGGACGTTATAGACGCAGATATGGTAATAAAAATAGCTCAATCGACGGGATGGATATCGCATACGCGGCTCTCTCCTCATATTCCATCAACTAGCATAAGTACCATCCATTCTACACTCAAGGCTTCCGCAAAAGAAAGAAGCAACTTTCTCCAAGAACTCGGAAAGGAAATCTTCCGCCCTCCGCTTCTGATTCGACATAAGAGCATGGACGGTGATTACCCTGGAAGCAATAATCTCGAACAGAACCAAAAATTTGCGAAAAGTGATGGTAAGACAGGAAATAGACTTTTCAGCAAGGAAGAAGTTATGCTATTCTGTCTAGGAGGGGTTAAGCAGGTAGGCAGATCATGCTTTATCGTCGTGACTCCTGAGAGCAAAGTTATGCTAGATTGTGGAATTAACCCAGCCGAACCCGAACCATTAAATGCATTCCCTCGTTTGGATTGGTTTAACTTTAATCTTGACGAACTAGATGCTGTGATCATCAGTCACGCTCATATTGATCATCAGGGATTTCTTCCCACGCTATTCAAGTTCGGGTATAAAGGTCCTGTTTATTGCACAGAACCAACATTACCTCTGATGACATTGCTTCAGACTGACTCTATTAAAATTGCAAAGAGCAATGGCACATACATTCCGTATGAAACGCGCGACATAAGCGAGGTTATAAAGCGTTGTATTACTATCCCTTATGGCAAGCCCACCGATATTTCCCCTGATATCACCATCACATTGAATAATGCTGGACATATAATGGGAAGCGCAACAGTTCATTTGAATATTTCTGGTGTGCATAATATTCTGTACTCGGGAGACTACAAATACTCAAAAACACAGTTGTTAGACGGCGCACTGTCCATTTATCCTAGGGTTGAAACATTGATAACGGAAAGCACGTACGGAAACAGCACAGACATCATGCCAGAACAATCTGTGGTGTATCGTACATTTACAGACAATATTAATAGAACGTTGACAGGAGGAGGAAAGGTCCTAATTCCAGTACCTGCTGTTGGTAGAGCGCAGGAAATTATGCTAGTACTTGACAAGGAAATGCGTGAAGGAAGATTAATGGAATCGCCTATTTACATTGAAGGGATGATCTCAGAAGCGAGTGCAGTTCATATGTCCTATGCCCATTACCTAGGTTATGATGTAAGAAAGTCTGTATCGCAGGGAATTAATCCATTTCAGTCAGAATATTTTACCGTAGTTACCGGTCCCGGAAATCGGGCAGACGTTTTAAATGACGAGGCTCCATCGATTATAATGGCAACCTCAGGTATGTTAGAAGGCGGTCCGTCGGTAGAATATTTTAAAGAGATAGCTCCGCATGATAGAAACAGAATTATGTTCGTCTCCTACCAGATTAATGGGACGCTGGGCCGGAGGGTTCTCGATGGAGCAATGAACGAAGTAAGTATGCTAGACAAGAATGGAAAACTCAAGGTTGTCCCTGTTAGGTGCGAGACCAACCGTATTGATGGGTTTAGCGGACATAGTGATTTCAACCAAATAATGAGTTTTGTATCACGTGTAAAGCCGAAGAGGGTATTAGTTAATCACGGCGAAAAATCTAAATCAGAATCAGTCGCAAGCGCTGTACACTATCGATACAAGTTGAGGTCAAGCGTTCCCGATAACAGAGAAATTATAAGGTTGCGATGAGGTGCTGACTGTTTGCATATCTTTTTAGCCATGTACAGGATATAGAATTTGAAGGAAGTTGGCTATAAGATACCGATGCATTAATTGTGATATTGTACTTAGTGGCGAAGGCGCGTCGCGACACTACCTAGCGTACCCGTCTCACAAACTCGAGAAATTGCCACCCCCAATCAAGTCGGTAAGGAACACGGATATGAGATAGTAGGACCTATTCCCTAATATTCTCCAGACTGAACAACTTGCCAGAGCATCGTTCTGATGTGAGATTGCATTTTGGGATTCCGCATTATTGTGTCCAGCATGCTTATAGCATTTGCAGCTCTTACAATCTTTCTTACTATCTTGTTTCTTTTTTTTAGTCCTTTAACGCCGACGTCATATTACGATCTGTCGCTATTGTTCAATGACGTCGAAAATGAGTCTACTAGCTACTATCAGGAGAGACATGGAAAGAAAAATTCGTAATAGACGTTCCCTTAAATGGGCTGAAATCTCAGCTCCGATCGTTCCACCTGCAAACGCTCCAATCGCCAATGAGAGAGCATGTACATAATCCGGATGTCCTAGCATGACATGGGTGGCTAGCCCAGTCACAGCGCTTATCATGATAATTAACTGGGACGTCGGTGCGGCTTCATACATTCTCATACTCATCATTATCAACAGTATAGGAACGAAGATTATTCCGCCGCCAATGCCAAAAAGACTTGACACTAATCCCGCAACAAACGCGCTAAAATATATGACTGGATGATGGCAGAGGATGCCTTTTTTCTCGCCTTCTCCTTTCCGAAGGAGCCCGTTGAATAATATATATATTACAGCTAAAATCAGTATAACGGAAAAGGTTATCTTGAAAAGGTCGGTCGAAATTACCGACGAAAGGTAAGCGCCGAGTACTGCGCCCGGTGTAGATACGAGTGCCAGCTTGCAGGCGGTTTCATATTTTATTCTTTTTTGTCTTGCATAGGAGATCGATGATGAAATACTCGTAAATGCAACAGCAATGAGACTGGTGCTCGAGACCTGAGTTGGCGGAAGACCCATCAATGTCAGGGTCGGACTGAAAATTATTCCACCCCCTACACCAATGATGGAGCCGACTATTCCTCCTCCTATCCCTATAGCAACCAAAATGATGATAGAGGTAACGTCAAACATACGTACCAGTATTATAAGGGAAACAGATAACGTATTAAATTGTGCGATACCATCAACTTGTCAATTTTTCGATGAATATTGACTTTATGCTTCAATAGTAGTTGTCCTCATTTTTAAAACAGGTATTAGGAAGTCATTCGCTGCTGGTTTTATATATTCCTTGAAGTTTATTTTGTCCTCATAATATGGCCATCGATACTGGTGATACCACCTGGATGCTTATTTCCACAGGTCTCGTAATGCTAATGACGCCAGCTTTAGGGTTCTTTGAAGCTGGCCTTATCAGAAGTAAGAATTCACTGTCTATCCTGGTCCAAACATTTTCTGGTCTTGCAATCTTATCGACTTTATGGTTCATTCTTGGTTTTACATTAGTATTTGCTCCATCTCAGGGTGGGATAATTGGCGGGTTTGATTGGGTTTTCTTTAGAGACGTTCCGGTGAATGATTCCTTGGATTATGCGCCGACCATTCCAGGTGTAACTTTTGCATCATTTCAGATGATGTTTGCGGTAATTACACCGCTTCTCATTACTGGAGCATTTGCTGAAAGGTTAAAGTGGTCTTCCTTTTTCATCTTTATAATAGCTTGGAGCATCCTCGTCTACTATCCCTTGGCTCATTGGGTGTGGGGGCGGGGATGGCTTGCCGATCTTGGGGTTTTTGATTTTGCTGGTGGTATCGTTATTCATACCAGCGCAGGACTCGCGTCCATAGCAGCCGCTTTGGTTTTGGGCCGCAGAAGGAATTTCGGTCCTGACATCATGGTTCCCCACAACATACCTCTTGCAGTCCTAGGAGCAAGCCTGCTGTGGATAGGTTGGTTCGGATTTAATTCTGGTAGTGCATTGGCATCAGGAGGCCTGGCCGCTAACACTCTGCTGGTCACGCACGTTGGTTCGGCTACCTCTGCAATAGTATGGCTGTTTCTCTCGTGGAAAAGAGCAGGGAAACCTTCCACTACAGCAGTCATTAATGGTGCCATTTCTGGCCTGGCTGGAGTAACCCCTGCTGCGGGCTTTATTACTGCTCAAACCTCATTCTTTTTGGGCATCGTACTAGGCTTTGCGTCATACTACGGGATATTACTTATCAAGGAACGTCTGAAAATCGACGACGCATTAGATGTTAGCTCAGTTCATGGCATTACAGGAATAGTGGGTTCAATCGCCGTTGGATTGGTCGCTACGACAATTATTAATCCTGCTGGTCCGAATGGTTTGCTATATGGCAACTCTATTCAATTGGCCATCCAGGCTTTAGGGGTGGCTGTAGCCGCTGTATTGGCTTTTGTTGGAACTATAGTAATCATGAGAGTAATTGACATGACAATAGGTCTAAAGGTTAAAGGCGAGGAAGAGGAAATCGGTCTTGATATAACACAACATGCAGAGAGAGCATATGTCGATTAGCATGGCTCTGAGGTGTTCTCCCAAAGATTGATTCATCTTCAGTATAGATTTTTAAGCGGAACGACCACAATATGAAAAGAATAGAGTTAATTATACCGCACGAACGTGTTCGGGAGGTAAACGAAATCCTCCATAAATACAAGGTGGGCGGAATGACTATGTATGACATAAAAGGGAGGGGCCGTGCAAAACAAAAGCCTCTCGCGGTGGGGAGAGGCGTTATCAGATATATACCTGAATACGGGTCTAGAACGAAGATCGAGGTTTTGGTTCCTGATGGCTTAGTTGATCCTATCATAAAGAACGTTCTTACAAGCACAAGTACTGGTTCTTCCTCTGATGGAAAGATATTTGTTTTCGATGTAGATAACGCATACGACATAGGAACAAAGGAAACGGGCGACTCTGCATTATAACGTGTCGAGGCAACAGAGCATATTAAATACGTCACGAGAATAACCTAAATCACGGTTCGAATTGCGTTTAATAATTGTTGGATTCGGAATTGTAGGCCAGAGTTTTGTAAAGCTTATACTAGCTCGAGCGGCTGAATTATACAGCGCATACGGCGTCAATCCCCGTGTAGTTGCATGTGTCGATAAAAAAGGAGCCGCCATCTCTCCTGGGGGTCTTGACCTCCAGAAATTATTAGACGTCAAAAGAATTAAGGGAACGGTAGGGGAATACAAATCTGAAGGAAATAAACTGAGAGAAGACAGCATTGTAGAACAAATCGATTGCGAGGTCTTGCTCGAGCTAACCCCCACCAATTTGCAAGATGGAGAGCCTGGAATTTCTAATATCGTGTCAGCGATGAGATCTGGAAAGCATGTCATAACAGTAAATAAGGGTCCTCTTGCACTGGCATTTCCGTCTCTAATGGAGCTTGCAAACTATAATAATGTCATGCTACGTTTCAGCGGCACCGTGGGCGGAGGAACTCCGATCCTAGAATTTGCAAAAAGGTGTCTCAAAGGAGACAGAATCATATCGTTTAAGGGAATATTCAACGGTACAACTAACTATATTTTGACTAGGATGGAAGAGGGCTTAGCGTTCGAAAGCGCTTTGAACGACGCTCAGAATACGGGAATAGCAGAAGCTCTTCCTCATCTGGATATAGATGGCTACGACGCAGCAGCCAAAGTTTCGATCGTTGCGAACTGGGTCATGGGAATGAAGAAAACGATTTGTGACGTAGACAGGACTGGAATCGCTGCAGTTACCCTCAGGGACATAGAGGAAGCACGAAAAAGAAATAATGCAATAAAGTTGATAGGAACAGCTGAAAAAAAGAAGCTCTCTGTAAAACCCACAGAAGTCTCTAAGTTGGATCCCATATGTGTAAACGGAACTTTAAATGCTGTAACTTTTTCATCGGAACACTCTGGACAGCAGACAATAATCGGACGAGGTGCAGGTGGAATTGAAACCGCCAGCGCGATATTGCGCGATCTAATAGAAATCAAGAACACTATTTATGAAATATAATACATCAAACACGGGATAGTTACTATAATGGTTGCCATGCCCCTCTCAAATTCCTACTGCACTGAAGTTCGCTGGCCTACTAAAAGACTCGAATGTCTTAGAGGTATTAAGCATTACTCTGCAGCTGATAAAAAGTATATTTCTCTACCTAAAAAACCTCTCATGGGTGGCACTCATAAAGGAGTTACTTGCTGGGCTAGAGAGAATTTGATCAAAAGCATTTTGAGAGTAATGAGACAGAAATTATTTCAATCTTCTATTCACTCGTCGCGAGAAGTGAGAAAAGCAATTAGAAGGCACGGTAGATGAACCTTGCCGCCTTACAAAAGTACTTGTCATTATATTTACTTACATGCGGCAAAGAATTGAAGCATAAAGTCGCCTGTCACACCCCCAGCATTTTGACAGGAACAAAGGCAATAATTGTCTTGTTAACAGGGTATTGAAAATCATCCTCAATGGTTAAGTGTGCTCATAGAGCAAGTATATAAATGCATTGAGACTACGGCAGACAGTGTCAAGACGCCTCAAGCACGGTGACGACGTTACCTCTGGCCCTTTAGCGGAACCCATCGAAGGAGTTCTAGTTGGAAATAGAATAATTGTCTGGGATATAGACAGCTCTCGCCTATTATTCGGGAACGGCTATTTTGGAAAACCATTAGGTATAGCTAAACCCAAAGGAACTCAGTTTAGCCATCCTCTTGTCCTAGACCTCATAGAGGGATACTATCTCACCTCAAAGTCCAGATTGATCATATGCACCAAGGATAGCAAACCATTATCCGTGCTAGATATGAAATCCGTCTGTAGATCACAATATGACGGGTTCGATACGAAATATTTAGTTTTCCAAGATTTGAGAGATAGAGGTTATATAGTCTCACCAGGTATCAAGTTTGGTTGCGATTTTGCTGTGTACGAACAGGGCCCTGGAATAGACCATGCCCCTTACTTGGTTCAAGTGTGCAAACCGGGTTTTGATATAACTGCGACAGCGATAGTGCTCGCAGGCAGACTGGCAACAACAGTAAAAAAGCAGTTTATAATAGCAATACCTAAGCCAAATGAGAAAAGGATAGAATTCGTCGGATTTGACTGGTGGCGCGCATAACTCATTATGTTATCTGCAAAGGAGGTTTCTTTCCCTGGCTGCATGACACTCTGCACGTTTTCCTTATTTTGTGGTAGAGCAAATCCGAAAGTTTTCTACGGAAATAATCAATACAGTGGAGAACTTGTCAGAGCCCTGACTAACCGTGGTGGCTAACTGGCCTTCTCTGGTCATAAAATTTTCCTAGCACAACTTTATTCCCAGCTGCCTTCAAATCCATGGGTATAGTAGAAACATTGGCAGGCTTGTTTACAAGTGGCGCCTTATCAATCTGGGATTTTCAATACTTTACTTTCCTTATGATAATATAAAAGAACGCATTTAATTTAGTGGTGCGTTATTTGATCAAACGACACCAAACTCAATATTTGAAGAGAAAGTTGATACATAGGATTCCTTGTCAGACGAACAGAAGAAAAATGTATCTAACAAGAACACACTTGAATGAAATTCTTAATTTATGCAATCGCTTGAAGTTGCAATAACAAGAGAGATTCTGTTATTCGAATGTTTCCTCTTCATGCAACGACTTTTCTTGATAACTATGATGAAAACAGTACCAGTTTCATAACATTCTTAAAATACAATATCGAGATTATTCATAATAATGGAGACAAGCTGAAAGGGGAGTTTAAAACTAAACAAACTGCCATGCAATTCGTCCAGTTATCAGCGCGAATGATCAACCTTAATAGTCCTCATATAACGCTGCGATTAACGAGGTTAGTGACATAGTATAATATTCTTATAAGTACTGTGGTATGGTAACGATGACTTCTGTATTATAAAATAGCACATTCGGCACGTTTTGAAAGTTAACTTTAATAATGCACAAAATCTTCATATGCCATGGGAAAGCAGGCTCTTCGGTCGTCTTTTAATCTATGTAACAAGGTTGCCTTAATAACGGGCAGCGGCACAGGAATCGGCCAGTCAATTGCCAAGAAATTTGCCGAAAATGGCGCAAGCATAATTATTATGGGCAGACGGAAGGAGCCACTTGAGCAGACTACAAAAATATTAGACAGAATTATTGCAGACAACGGTTTATCTGCTAGGGTAAAATCTTTTTCAGGAATAGACGTGTCGGACGAGACTGGAGTCGACAGCATGTTAAAGCAGGTGGCAGAAGAATTTGGTCGGATAGATATTGTGATTAATAATGCTGGTGTATCGGGTCCAGTGAAGGCATTTACAAACGCTAATTTTGATGAGTTTAAGGATTGTGTTGCTATTCATCTAACGGGCACCTTTTGGACTTCTCGACAGTGCTTACAATTGATGGGACATGGCACCAAGATAATTACTATATCCACATTCTTTAGTGAAGAAAATCGGTACGAGCAGAGACCATATAGGTTTAGAACACCTTACACAGCGGCTCAAGGTGCAAAAAATAGGCTTGCTGAGGCCTTAGCTTGGGAGCTGACAGACAAGGGCATCAAATCTATAGCAACGAACCCTGGACCGGTTCATTCCGATAGGATATACAAAACGGTCTATCCGAGGGCAGCCGCAGAGTTCCTGAGAATCAGTGGATATCCAGAGATTTCATCTTCACAAATAGAGTATGCATGCACCAAACTACTGCCATTGCTCGGTGAGGATAAGGCTGTAATCTCATCTGCAATAAATGAAACCGCTCAACAAATAAACCGCTCAGAACCTGCGCGCCTCGTTCCAGTCTTATCTGGGTTGATAAATAAAGTACAGGAAATAGCAGAGAAGATACAGGCTAATACCAGGAACATGATCGTGGACAAGGAATTCCTTTCACAGGAAGATGTCGCTGATATAGTGTTGAACCTGTGTGATGAAAAGATGAGCTCGCTTGTTAATGGAAGAATTGTTCCCAGCGATCGGGTTTTCTATCCAGTTCGCCCTATGGTAAGAACTTCCCTTGACGACAACTCTTCGTCCGCGCACGTTGCGGATAAAGTTGTCGTTCTTTTAGGAAATCCCTCGAATGACCAGGATTTCGATCGACTAACTAATGTAGCAAAATCGTTTAGCGTAGAAGGAATAAGGAATTTGACCGTGTTCCTGCAAAACCGTAACATACCAGAGGGATTTGAGGGATTATCTTACGAAATGTTTGACCTGAATGATGAGAAACAAATTGGAACCAAATTCCAGGAGGTAATTGAAAAATTTGGGACTATTGATGCTGTGGTCTATATGACCGGTAATTATGACTATAAACGTTCTATCCTTTCCCTTGACAGAAAGGAATGGGATTACCTCGTTGACCAATTTATTAACATCCCAGCGTTAATAACTAAAGAATCTGTAAATGCTATGTGTCCCGGAGCCATACTAGATCCCCCACGATATAAGAATTCTAATGGAAAAATAATTATAATAGGCCCGGAGAGCCCTGTGGGAGGGAAGATCTCAGGTCTTGTCCGCGCGAGGTCGGAAATTTTTAGAGGCGCCTTGAGACCCTTTGCGGCTACAGTTAATCAAGAGCTCTTCGAGGTATTAGGTTCGAGTATTCGGCTATATCTAATACTGCCAGGGACGATAGAGGGATCTGGGTCGGACACTCAAAGGCTTCATCGGTCTGCAGCGCAGATAATATCTGGTCACGTTGGAAATAATAGTGATGCAATATTTTATGTAGACGAGATACGAAAATGATAGGCAGAGTAACTAACAAACTAAAGTATTAACCATAAATTTGACAGAACTCGGCTATGCAAATATGATGCTGAATCCAGATCCCGTTCGAGTATCGCTGAACGTATAGCAGTTTATCTTAGTTTGGCCATATAAGATCGCAGCTCCATCAATAAAGCAATTTAGAGAATCATATTAACGAAACGAGTAATAAACAAACAGGATCATAGCAAAGGACGACCTCACTATGCGTAAATTTTTCTAACGTCTAGCCTGACGATTCGCTAGTAATACTTTCCTTTGATTGGCCGTCAACAATTTCGGCGGTGGCAAATCTGTTGCCTACCTGTGTTATTCTAATCTTCGCATTTTGGCCAACCTTTCCGTCCTTTACAAAAATGACGAAGCCTTGTATCCTTGCTATTCCTTCGCCCTTCCTACTTATTTCAGTTATTTGTACGTCATATTCTTTTCCTGTTTCCACAGGTTTCGGGCCAAAGTTATCGTTCCTTCTGAATCCTCCATCACTCATTCTTAATACCTTGATCCAAGGACAAACAAAACCCTATATAAACTGTCAAAAACCAACATTTTTTTAAAAAACCGTAATATGAATCTAGTAGTCACGTTCCTATTCTAATTTTATCATCACAAATTCTTCGGAGACATTCGATTGCAGACAATGAAGCAAGATAGCTTGTCTTGGGGTTAGAAGGGCTCGGAGTGTTACGAACCAAAATCGAGATTTCTCCAAACCTTCCTCTCGCGATAATTTCGTGTTCGTTCTGTGTTGCATGAGGATCCGCAATTACTCTTACCATAGTGTTTATAGTTCCTCGCCCTGCCAAACTAAGTACCACAGCAACATTAACATTCGAAGGAAACATCTTGGTTGCATCCGATGCGTTTCCCTCGTATAGCAACGTTCTTTTCTTAATACTTTCCGGATTGATGCTTCTTAGTTCAAAAAACGGGGCTCCCGCGAGAGCCTTTGGATTTTTCGTGGTTGTGAGCATCACGAAGTCAAGGAGATGTCTTACACTGCGTATAGCATCGATACCTGCAATTGCACCCGTTGGTACATAGATACGGCCATTATGTTGTGTAACGGCATTATATAACGCATCCAACAAGTGAGAATCCGATAATGCGCCAGTGCTCATAATCATAAGGCTTTTGTTTGATGAAACAATTTTCTCGGCAAACATCCTAACTGCTTCCTGAGAAGCAGCCTCAACCACGATATCTGCTTGTTTATATGACTGCGAGGACGTCAGATGCGAAAACTTTGAGAAAATAGAAGGATTATTATTAACAAGTCTATCCTTGAGATTTGATGAAACATTCGTTATTGTGTCGAATAGGAAAACTAGTGCAACATCTCCAACGTATGAATTATCAATGGCTAAAGCCAACTCACGACCTATTGTCCCGCAACCTATTATTCCTATTCTTTTCTGCATTTGTGGTTCATGTTTCCGAGCTATAGAGAGTTTAAAAGAAAAGCTCGTTCTAATGAATGTGTCCCAGCCCTACTGGTTTGTTTATGAGCGAAAGTTCTGCGTTCCTCTCATTATCTTCGTCCGGAGCGCTCAGGCTTTCTTTGACCTGGAGATCTCCTTTTTTCGAATCGCTTGATAAAGTTATTCCTGTTGCGAACTCGAGAAATAGGACTGATTCGTTCCCTAGCCGCGATTTTTGGTGTTTGGCCTCGGACTTTTCCGGCCTTTGTAAGTGAGCCATGTGTTGGCATAGCATACGTTAAGACAAGCCTAATATATGGTTTGACTCATAATGCTGGCTGTTTACGAGGAGATTACAGTGGCAATACTTGCCGCAACACCCGATCGTGAGGCAAAGTTAACCGGGACTATACTACTTTAAATGTGTTGCAGCCATGTAAAAGATCATTCATGCCGCAAGCAGCTGCTGACATTGCAGAAAAAATTACTAGGTTAAAGAAAGAAAAGAAAGCAGTGATACTCGCCCACAACTATCAATTGCCTGAAGTTCAAGATGTCGCTGACTTTGTGGGTGACTCATTAGCGCTCTCTCAGATGGCCGCAGGAACCACCGCTAACACTATAGTCTTTTGCGGAGTCCATTTTATGGCAGAAACAGCTGCCATTATTTGCCCCGAAAAGCAAGTATTAATACCAGATTTGGAGGCTGGTTGCTCACTTGCATCAAGTATCAATGCCACTGAACTAAGTTCCTGGGTCCGCGAACATCCAGGTGCAATAGTAGTCAGTTATATCAATACCAGCGCCGAAGTAAAGTCTTTGTCTGACTATTGTTGTACCTCTTCCAATGCTGTTCGGGTTGTAAATAGCATCCCAGCAGACAAGGAAATATTGTTTTTGCCAGATATGTTCCTGGGGTCTTACGTTGCAGAAACTACTAAGAGGAAAAATATGTTCGTCTGGCCAGGAGAATGTCATGTACATGCAGGTATCCGAGCTCAAGATATTAACCAGATGCTTAAAATGAATGAAACCGCGGAGTTGCTAGTGCACCCAGAGTGCGGCTGTACATCATCTACTCTGTATGACATATCCTCTGGTCAATTGCAAAAAAAGGCCCACATCCTGTCTACAGAAGGCATGATGAGACATGTACGGACGTCCAATGCGAGACAATTTTTGGTCGCTACTGAAACTGGAATATTGCATAGAATGCAAAAGGAGAATAAGTTAAAAGACTTTAAACCTATTAAAGATGATGCCGTATGCAAATATATGAAAAAAATAACACTTGAGAAAGTATATAACTCCATTTGCAATGGCGTTTACGAAGTGAAAGTCCCACCGGGGGTTGCCGACAAGGCACGGCTTTCTATCCAAAGAATGATTGATTTGGCATAGTTTGTAGCTTCAAAATAATCCAAGTACTAGAAATAGAAGCTTGCTAGAGCGCTGAACAGGATCAAAAGGCATCTCCAAATTAGATTGTCTTCCGCATTCCTATCTTAGGAAGCTGTCTTATACAAGTATTTTTGGTGAGCCAAGCTTTAGCCAGAATCGGCTTGATCCACAACAACCCACGCTTTTTTTACAATGGCTAGGCTATAGTCAATAGCCGCAGAGGAATGCGTTAAGTAACCAATTGATATAATATTGGGTTTTGCCTTTACATAATCTATAACGTTGCCAAGGTTTATGCCCCCAGACAACTCTATTTCTACTGGTGTGCCGAGTTCTCTTATCTCCCTTACTGCGCTTTCCGCTTCGGAAGGGCTGAAATTATCCAACATAATAACATCGGCGCCGGCGTTGGCAGCGCGTATTGCCTCCTCTGTGTTCTTTACCTCGCATTCTATTTTAACGCCTGCCCCTACTTTGTCCTTTGCTGCTTGGACGGTTCTCTCTATAGATTCTGCCACTTCGAGGTGATTATCTTTTATTAAAACCATGTCATCTAGTCGCATTCTATGGCTATAGCCTCCTCCTATTGTTATTGCTTTTTTGTCAAAATATCGTAAGCCGGGGGCCGTTTTTCTAGTGCCTGCTATTTTTACTTCAGGATCAGATCGTTGAACCGAGGTAACAAATGCTCTTGTGATCGTGGCTATTCCACTCATTCTCATAACTA
Source organism: Thermoproteota archaeon (assembly GCA_030861915.1). Classification (GTDB taxonomy): domain Archaea; phylum Thermoproteota; class Nitrososphaeria; order Nitrososphaerales; family Nitrososphaeraceae; genus TH5893. The sequence goes on along the minus strand of JALZES010000103.1, from coordinate 3,125 downwards.
AATTTAGGGCGGTTCTTTCCGCTTTTAACACTGATCTTGCTTCGCCCCGAACATTCATTACCACATCACCCTTCCTAACCAAAGAACCATCCCGCATAACCAATTCAGTGCTGCAACCGCAGATGTCAAAGACGGTCTGAGCCTCTTCAAGACCGCAAGTTATGGACTCATTTGAACCTGTGCATAGAACTGTAGCATAAACTGCCCTATGTTGCGGGAGAACGCTTGCGCTCGTGATGTCTCCCGTCCCTATATCTTCCTGTAGAAAACTCAATATTGATTTTCGACGGTCAAGGTAGCTAGAAAAGGCGCACATCTTGGTATCTTTAGGAAACCTTTAATGCATATTTATGTGCGGTACGAATCTCTAACAATGATGCTATTCTTGATTTATTAGCATCAAATATCAGAATTATCCCGTACCAATCCGGAGTTAGTTCAGAAGATTTGCAAATTGGGCAGACCTTGCCGACAGTAACGGCCCTACACTTCTTGCACGCAAATTCCCTAGGCACTACTTGCTGATACCTCCCTTTTTCTCTTTTGTTGGCAGAGGAGGTTGCGGTTGCCTTGCCTTCTTAATTTCCTGCTCGATCCACTCTACCGCTCCTAGAAATGGTTGTCTGCAAGTGATGCCGATTTTACCCATTGCTGCTCCCTTGCCTAGGCTTACTGCAGTCACACGTGAGCGGATCCGAGATCCGATTTTCAAAGATCTAGCCGTTTGGTTTGCGACAATTACTCCCTGTTTTACATCGCTTTTAAGATAATCATCAGTAATCTGTGATAGGTGTAATAATGCATCCGTGGGTCCGATTCTGACGAAGGCCCCAAAGTCGGTTATCTCTACTATTTCGCCTTCAACTATTTCCTGTAATACTGGAAAGTACGTCAAAGCTCTGAAACCAACCTTGTGATACGTTGCTCCGTCACCCGCGATGAGCTTTCCAGTCGAGTTCGCGTAAGCATCTATAATCGTTACTATATATCCTATTTCAGGACTAATCATGCTTTCATATTTCTCCTTTAAGATCCCGATAGCAGTGTCCTTTAAAGAATTTGTAAGCTTACTAGGAGGAATTCTGACAACGTCAGACATGTGTATGATTGCGAACATCCCTTTGATTACAAGTCTTGGGTACCTGGTTCAATTTATGAACCTTTTGATAATTCAACTCTCTGTTCACATCTACGATGCTGAATAGTCGGATTTGTCTCTAATATCAAACTTAAGGGATGAATCGGTGATTTCGAATTTCGCATCAACATTCAAGATTGTCTTAAATGCAGAATGAAAGTAAGCTTGAAAAAAAATCGAACCTTTCCTTCCAAGCCGATGTCTTATTACAACTATTCTACCGTCAGATTGTAATATTTCGTCGTACGTGCCTAGATGACCATATCTGCATATAATTTTCTCTATATACTCTAGAACGGAACGCTCGTTAAGCTCCTTTTTCCAAAACATAATTGTATCAGACGGGACTAATTGACCTAGCTTCGTCCCCATTGTGTATACAGAGCCGTCATCATACGTGTCTAAAAGGAAGGTAAGAAATTCGCGATTAATAACAATCATATCTATTTTGGACAAATAACGCGTAAATTCACAATATCTTCGCAGTATTATTCCGACCAGAGCGTTGATTGAGATCCCCATTCTTTCTGCTTCTTCGTCTAGAATTTTTGACAATTCATTCTCAAATCGGAAGGACCTGGTGACTGTCGAGGTTCGAGCATCATCGTTCATATCGGATCGCATACCAATCATCAAATGAATGTGGGACTGATTTATCAAATTTGTGTTCAATTATGCTCCATTGTAGTCAATTGTGTGCTAACCTAAATTTTGTACACGTATTACTTATATGAACAGTTTTGGGTCTTCACGTAATGAATAAGATACACATCGCGTCACGGCAGATCATCCTCAGGGGAGGTAAACTGAGTTGGTTAGTACTGAACAGGGAGCCATATCTTTAGATAAGGAAGAATGTAGTCTTTGTAATAGTAAAGCAGTAGTCTATGATGCAGACAGCAGCGAAGTGGTTTGCAGCGCCTGCGGTATGGTCTTGCATGATAACATTGAGTCTTTGTCACCCGAATGGAGAGTTTATTCTAACGACGACATGGAAAGTAAAAGTAGAACGGGAATGCCTACATCGCTTGCTTTCCATGACATGGGACTTTCCACATTTATCTCATATTCTAATGTTGATGCCAACGGTGCGACGATTAGCCCAGAACAGCTGAGCAAAGTTCAGAGAATGAGAAGGTGGAATAAAATTTCTAGCAATAATAGAAGTTACCATAGAAATCTAAAAAATGCCTTCGCTATTCTAGGCACAATAAAAGACAAGCTTTCTTTGAATGATGCATTAATAGAAAAGTCTGCGTACAACTATCGCAAAGCTCTGGACAAGCGCATCATAAAAGGAAGGTCAATTCGTGCACTGGTGGTCGCGTCAGTGTATGCCGCGTGTAGAGAATTAAATGTGCCTAGGACCCTAGACGAGATTGCTAACACGGCAAATACCGATTCTATATTTGCAGGAAAGTGCTATAGACTTCTGGTGCGCTATATGAAACTTCATTTACCAGTAATCGATTCTAACGCCTATCTAGCAAAGATAGCCAATAAAGCGAGGGTAAGCGAACTCTCGTACCGCCGAGGCCTCGAAATGCTTAGCGTAATCAAAGAGAACCCAGTCTCTCACGGCAAAGATCCTAATGCGCTTGCGGTTGCTGTACTATATGCGGCCTGTCTTAAGGAAGGGGAGAAAGTAAGTCAGGCTCAGATAGCGGTGGCTGGTGACACAAGTATTGTAACCTTAAGGAAGCGGTTTCAAGATGTGAAAAGGCTTTTTCCTTAGTTATTCTGAATGCCTAAAGGATTTAAATAGGCTGCCTCGTAATTTTTGATGGTGTAACATGACAACAGTTGATCAAGTCCTGACTTCTCTGCGGAAGGTTGTAGACCCGGAGCTCCACAAGGATATTGTATCAATGGGGATGATAAAGGATCTCGCTATCACGGATGAAAAGGTCTCGTTTACGTTGGAGCTAACCACCCCAGCATGTCCCTTTAACGACGATATTGAGCAGGACGTCCGTGCTGCTATATC
>JALZES010000002.1 GCA_030861915.1 Thermoproteota archaeon | reverse complement strand
GCTTTTAGATTTTTGAGTGCAGAACTTTTCTTAGCATTATCTTATTTATTGCATCTATCACCGCCTGTACCGATGCTACAACTACATCTTCGCCAGCCTTACGGGCAGAGACAACATTTCCGTTTTTGTCTTCGACCTTAACGGACACTTCAGCTAACGCATCGGACCCTCCGGTAATAGAATCGAGCTTGTATTCACGGATTTTCACATTTGCGATCTCGGACGCAACTTTTTGTATAGCCTTTAACGCAGCGTCCACAGGGCCAACTCCTGTCTCGGAGGCTATCAAATCTTTTCCATTAGTGTTCAGTCTAATCACTGCCGTCGGAATCAGATTCATCCCTGTAACTATATGGAAATCATAGAGCTTGAATTTTTCGTCGAATTTGCTGTTCTGGAGTACTTCACCGGCTATCGAGAGCAGCTCGGCTGTGCTTATAGATTTGCCCTTATCAGCCAAATTCTTCTGCCTTTCAACTATCCTGTGCAATTGGATATCTGTGCATTCTATTCCAAAATCTTCTAGCATTGCTCTTATGCCGTGCGCGCCAGCGTGTTTTCCGGCTTGAAGCCATCGCTTTCTTCCAACCATCTCGGGGTCTATCGGCTCGTAGGTCAAGGGATTATTTAATATGCCATGTGTATGAATTCCTGACTCGTGTCCGAATGCGTTCTCGCCAATGATAGCCTTATTTGCCTGGACGGCTATTCCCATGATATTGGAAACAGATTTGGATGTCTCGTATAGTAACTTTGTGCGAATATTATGCTCCTTCTTGTATAGGCATTGCAGTGTCATCACAAGTTCTTCAAGGGAGGCGTTCCCTGCTCGCTCGCCCAGACCATTTACTGTCACATGAGCACATGTGGCCCCAGCAATTATTCCCGCAATGGAATTCGCAACAGCCAGGCCGAAATCATTGTGACAATGTAGACTTATCGGAATAGAAATATTCTCCTTCAAGAGTCGAACCAGTTGGGAAACGAATTCTGGGGTAGCGTAACCCACGGTATCCGGTATATCTATTCTGTCGGCCCCCGCTTCTCCGACTGCTTTGAATACTTTGGTCAGGAAGGTAATGTCCGACCTGGTGGCGTCCTCTGCAGAAAATTCAACCTGTAGTCCATGGGATTTTGCATAATCGACTGCCTCCACCGCCTTCTGTATCACCTGTTCAGGCGACATTTTCAGCTTGTACTTCATATGGATGTCCGACGTCGCAATGAATGTGTGCACATAGCTGAGGTCGCATGTTATCACGGAGTCTATGTCATGGACAAGTGTTCGCGCCAAGCCGCAGATCTCCGCGTTTAGTCCTGACTTTTTTATTGTCTTTATTGCCTGCATTTCCCCTTGTGAAACTATAGGAAAACCGGCTTCTATGGCATCGACACCCAGTTGGTCTAGTTTAATCGCTATCTGGACCTTTTGTTCTGGGGTTATTGATACACCGGGTGATTGTTCCCCGTCCCTAAGCGTTGTGTCAAATATTCGTACTTTGCTTCCGTTTTCAACCATTCATGATTCGCCTCTTGGGAGAGCTGACACGCCAGTTCTTGCAAGCTGGATTATTCCAAAGGAATAAACAAGGTTTTTGAACGCATCAATTTTATCCGGAGTCCCTGTAATTTCGACCATCATGGTATCTTTATCTATATCCAGGATATTTGCTCGAAAGATCGAGGCGTAAGTTGTAATTTGCATTCTCGTTGTTGGCTCCTCTGCTTTCATCTTTATTAGCGCAAGTTCTCTATAAACTGTCTTGGAAGAATCCAAGACTCTAACTTCAACAACGTCAATTAATTTCTTCAGTTGTTTTACCAGCTGATCCAACGTCCTCTCATCGGTCTTGGTAGTAATAGTCATACGAGAAAGGTCCTCTTGTTCAGTAGAACCTACAGTAATACTTTCAATGTTAAAGCTTCTCGCTCGAAATAGATTAGTCACCCGAAATAAGACTCCTGGCTTATTCTCAACTAGTGCGGCCACAATATGCCATGACTCAGCAGCGTCCTGGGAAAGTGCGTCGGCCGTTTTCATTAATCCAGCCAAAAGCCTATGCTCCTGTTATCATATCCTTCAGACCCGTTCCAGGAGCGACGAAGGGGTAAACATCCTCTTCAGGATCGATTGCAATATCAATTACCGTCGCAACGTCATTTGTCAGAGCTTTCCTGATGGCCCTTTCCAACTCTTCCATGGATTGCGCTCTGATTCCCTGTGCACCGTACGCCTCTGCGAGTTTAACGTAATCAGGACAACTTTGTTGATGAACTCCCATATATCTTCTTTTATAGAACGTTCTCTGCCATTGCGCCACCATTCCCAACATGTAATTGTTCATTAGGAATACTATGACAGGGAGCTTTTCTAGCACAGACACAGCGAGAGAGTTTTCTGTCATATTAAATGATCCATCGCCTGCTATATCAACTACCGTTGACTGACTTTTCGCAGCTTTCGCGCCTATAGATGCGGGGAACCCAAAACCCATAGTTCCCAGTCCAGTAGAACTAAAAAATGTTCCTGGCGAAATCACATCAAAATGCAAAGAAGCCCACATTTGACATTGCCCTACTTCTGTCGTAACAATAGCGTCAGAAGGCAATACTTCTCTTAGCTTTTTCAATGCCTTTTTTGCCGTTAATTCCCTGGGATAATCCTTTATAGTATCAGCATAATATTCAATTAGTTCTTTCCTCCGTTTAAGCCATGGGTCGTCACCGCTTTTTTTTACAACCTTGTGCTTTGCGAGCATCTTAACGGCCGTTCGGAGAGATGCCTTTACATCTCCAACAACTGCAATATCCGCAGCCTTATTTTTACCAATTTCCGCGGGATCGACGTCAAGGTGAATTATGGTCATGCCTTTGCCAAATTCGTCGAACCGACCGACCGATCTATCTGAGAATCGAGCCCCGACTGCTACGATACAGTCAGCCTCAATAATTATTTTATTTGCCTCTGGATGACCATGCATTCCGATCGGTCCCATCGCCAGCGGATGATTCTCGGGAAAGGAGCCCTTTCCTTTGAAGGTAGTAACCACAGGAGCCATTAATAGTTCCGCCATTGCCTGTAACTCAGAGAAGGCACCAGAGAGTATTACCGCGCCTCCTGCCATAATTATTGGCCTTTCCGCTTTGAGCATAGTTTGGACAGCTCTTTCTAACTGGGAAAGATCCGCGTCCACTATTGGACTATACCCTCTCACCTTTATCAGCTCGGGGAAGAATACGTCTTCTCGCGCCTGCTGAACGTCCTTTGGAATATCTATTAGAACAGGCCCCGGGCGTCCACTTTCGGCGATATAAAAGGCCTTCTTAACGGTGTCTGGAATTTCCGCGGCAGCCCTAGGCTGAAATGCGTACTTGGTGCATGGGTTAGCAACCCCAATAATGTCCGTTTCCTGGAATGCATCTTTCCCGATCATGGCTAGTGGAACCTGTCCAGTGACTGCAATCATTGGTGAAGAATCGGCATAAGCTGTCGCTATTCCCGTAATAAGGTTGGTCGCCCCTGGTCCGGAAGTCGCAAAACAAACCCCGGCTTTTCTCTTAATCCGAGCGTAACCATCAGCCATGTGAGCAGCAGATTGTTCATGTCTCACTAGGATATGACGTAGATTAGCATCAACAAGAGCATCATATATCGGCAAATTGGCGCCACCAGGCAGACCGAACACCACGTCGACTCCCTCCTTTTCTAATGCTTTTATGAGCGCTTCTGAACCTAACATTTCCATTTTTTAGCAAATCACCACTTTAACTCATATTATTGCCTGCGCTTGCTACAAAATCAATAAGGCATTATTGGGGTAAATCCAACGCTTTGAAATGAAATGAGCGCCAACCCATAGAGCATAATATAATAATGTGAAAAATAGTGGGAGACATTTTTTATTGTTAGAGAAATGTCTTGCTGATAACTAATAAATATTGTGTCCAAATCACCCTAAGACTATTGCGACTCTATAGGCGTCTCAATCCCGCTACCCTTGATAAACTCTTCAAATGCCCCTTGTGGACTCGCGCTGTCATGAACGATGGATCGGACGGCCTTTATCATAGATGTAGGATGATTTGACTGCCAGATGTTCCTTCCCATATCTACACCCGCCGCCCCATCCCGCAGAGCATTGTATGCCAACTGCAACGCCTCTATCTCCCGAGGTAGTTTCTTTCCACCTGCTATTATTACAGGAACAGGACATCCCTCGATGACCTCCTCGAAGTTCTGGCAGTAATATGTCTTAACAATATGTGCCCCTATTTCGGCGGCTATTCTGCAAGCTAACGCTAGGTATCGTGAGTCTCTGTTCATCTCCTTTCCGACGGCTGTTACAGCAAGTATTGGTACCCCGTATTTTTCACCGATGTCTACGAGTTTGGATAGGTTGGTAAGCGTTTTGTGCTCGTATTTGCTTCCTATAAAAATTGAGAGCGCAAGACAACAGGCGTTTAGTCTTATTGCCTCTTCTACTGAGGTAACTATGCTTTCATTGGACAGGTCTTCTCCAACAATGCTTGTTCCTCCTGAAACTCTCAAAACTACAGGGATATTTACATCTGGGTTCACAGAAGTCCTCAAAACGCCCCTTGTCAGCATTATGGAGTCAGCATAAGGTAAGAGAGGTTTAATAGTGGTCCGTGGAGTTCGTAGCCCATCTGTCGGACCAAGGAAGTAACCATGGTCAACAGCAAGCATAACTCCCCGGCTGTCCTCTGGTCTAATTATTTTAGACAATCGGTTTTTTAAGCCCCAATCCATTGTTTGATCAACTTCCCGAAATAATTTTAATACTTATAAGTTATACTATTACGCAGTGACTATAACTTTCATTGAATCTTTAGCCTCGTGTGCACACAGAATTGCTTCTCTGGCCTGCCTCAGGTTAAATCTGTGCGTTATGATCCAGTCTACGTCTATTCTATTGTTGTCGAGCAAGCTACATGCTTGATTGGTTTCAACCTCTGAAGCAGCATAGCTTGGAACAAGTGACAATTCGTTTGAGTAAACCACTGAAGCATCCAGCATTACCTGAGTTCCCTTACTAGGAACACCAAAAAGGATAACTGTTCCGGCTCTTCTAGTTAAACCAAAAGACTTGACCATCGCGTGAGGATTGCTGGTAGCGACAACAGAGATATCTACACCTCTATTACCTGTGGTACTCTTAATAATTTCTTCGACGTTGGGCTGCTTGCTGATATTAAGGCATTCAACCTGGCAATGGTCCCTGGCGAGGTCCAATCTGAATTGGTTAACATCGATAAGAAATATTTTTCCACAGCCTACAGACTGTGCCAGAAGAGCAAGCATGATTCCCGCGGGTCCAGCCCCAAGTATTGCTATATCATCTCCCTTCAAAATATTGCATTTGCTGAGGGCTCTGATACAGCAGGCCAGAGGCTCTATGAGGGCTGCCTTCTCGAATGTCATGTTGACTGGAAGTTTTATGACCCCTCCCCTAGAAATATTCCATTCAGGGACTAAAATTTCTTCGGATAAGCCACAAGGCTCTATGTTGCTGGAATTGAACATTTTGCACATGGTAAAATCTCCATGTCGGCAGAAATGACAAGAATAGCAGGGAACATGATGGTGTACAAATACTCTGTCGCCTATCGAATAGCCTGAGACTAAATCCCCTATAGCGGTTATCTCACCGCTTGGCTCGTGGCCTAGTCTGCCCGAAGACATGCCATAATCACCGTACACTTTTTCAAGGTCAGAACCGCAGAGCCCGCAGGCCTTCATTCTTAGTAATATGTCGCCGGCACTGGCCTTTGGAGGTGATAGTTCGTCTATGGTAACGGTTTTCTTGTCCTTTACAAACACTGCTTTCAACAGGTAAGCATTGGTAATGCCTCATCTATAAAAGTGTGGCAGTCGATTCCTCTTTCAGGCTTCAGGCTAGATTTAGGCTCTGGCGTCGAATGGAAAAATATAAGCTCACTTTCTATTATACTTCTTGGGTTTCTTCATAAAGATTTTTTTGCATCCATCACAACAAAAGAAAAAAACTTTTCCTTTATGTTCGTGCGACAATGCCAGGTCCTGCTTTAGTTCTATACCACAAACGGGATCTACGGGCAACGCGCAGCATTATAAAAAAGATCTATATATATTATCACGAATCATACGAGAGGATACCACTCATAACATAGTCAAGGGCACAGATATGTCAATTAATGCCCTGAAATCCAGCAAACGAGCGCATGGATGCTGTCGGCTTTAATGTCAATGCTTTTTAACACTGTTGTTTTTGAAGATCGCTTTGATTCCTATACATAACTAATGATGTCATATCCATCTACGGAACTAATTTGTGGTAAATGCGGCACGACCATAGCG